>CBDUPT010000212.1:0-5318 GCA_965369165.1 uncultured Flavobacteriales bacterium
AGGAACTTTAGCACTCGCTTGCCTTTTGTCATTAGGCGGGTGACTAGCATACATACCTGCCTTAGAATTCTCTGAAGTAGAAAAATACAACTTCCCTCCTCTTTTGTCTTCTGGCAAACTGCTTAATAAGACATTTCGTAAGTCAGCACTTTGATCAATAGCTTGTTGGTTATGCAGATATAAGTTGTTTACAAAAATACCTTTCTGACTAGCCAAATAAGCATGATTCATAGTAGATGCCCAACACCCATAACCTCCATCCAACTTCCATAACCCAGATATTATGGCATCACTCCCCGAAGTTTTAACCGCTACTTTATCGGCATTAAACTCCATTTCCCTTGACAGGGAGGAATGCATAATATTTAGAAATTGATAAAACAAATTTAATACCTGCCTAATGATCCAGATAATGGGTGTAATTATCCAAGCTGCAAAAGACAACCTAAAATCAGCATCTCTCCATTGTGCTAGTAAATCGTCCCACTTATCTCTCGAGAATATCATGTCGTGAATTATAGTATTAGCAGACACAATGTAACTCCCTATTTTCATACTGTTTTGCGCAAAATGCCCAAACTCATGACTCATTACTGCCTTAAATTCGGATAAGTTTAAACAGCTCACTAGGCCTAAACCAATAGTAAGATCTTTACGAACAGGCAATAATAAACTTAGCCACATATTGGTATATGAAACATAGGCATTCACATCTGGGTCAGCATAGATAGACTTGGGTTTAGGTGCTCCTGTTTCTTGACAGATTTGATAGATAAACTCCCATAACTTTGGATATTCAGCTTGAGTTAGTTTAATTCGATTAGTGGGTTTATGATTTTTAAGTTTAAAAATAAACTTAAGTGTAAAAGCAAATAACATGGCACTCCCAGCAATAGCGCCTATTTTCAATAATAGAGTAACTTTGTTGATACTAGTCATTGAATACATAAAGGAATAATAAACTAAATAGGCCAACCCAGCTACCATTGCCGTATACAATATAAAAAACAGTAGTACCGACAAGATGGCCAATACAGCTCTAAACATATAGGAAGATGAAAGTCCTGTTAGTTTTTTAGAAACCTTTACAGGACTTGGTGGATAGTAAGTAGTTGGCATAGTTGTTTTTTTATAAAGCTAATTTATTTGCTAAATATGTGCAAATATGTGAGGTGTTTATTGGCCTAATAAACTACTTATTACTTCACAATTCGCTTCTTTAAAACTGTTTCTAGCTTATCATGCAGTGGAAAAATCAGCAATGCTATAACAGCATTAGCAGCTAAATTATACATCGGCTCACCATTAGTGTATTGTTCTAAATAAGGTTCTGAGAATACTAAGATAAACTCAAACAGAATCAGGAAAGCAAAGAAGATGAGTCCCTCAGCAATATTTGCAGATACTTTAATAAAACCTAAACTGAGTACTATTCCAAATAATACTAAGATACCTAAGAAGATTAAACTGTATTGTATATTGTTTCTTCTAGAGGTTTCCTCGGCTTCTAATCTGGCTTGTTCTTTAGCCTCATTTTCTTTACGAATTTGCTCTTTCTCGAACTCGTATTGAGTTTGTTGTCTTATGGTGGCTTTTTGAGTTTCTTCATTATTGATAGAGTCTTTCATTTGAATATATAATTTAAACATCTTCAAAGATTCCATATAGTTCCCTTCTTTAAGTGTTACTTCACTTAATAAGTAAGCATGTCTGCTTATTAGGTTAGGATAACCTAATTCTTTAGCTAGTTGCATTCCTTTTTCAGCTAGTTTTCTAGCTTCTGTAACATGACCTTGATATAATTTAATTGCACCAATGTTTTGATAGCTTTCTACTACTCCCTTTTTATCTCCAACTTCTTCATTTAACTCTAAGCTTTTATTGTAATATGAAAGAGCTTGCATAGTGTCTTGTTGATCCTCATAATAAAACCCTAAATTCCCATAACTAATTGCCATTCCTCTAACATCCTTTAACTCTTCCCTTATTGCTAAGCTTTTTATATAATAGTCAAGAGCTAAAGGTTTATTATTTATTTCATAGTAGATATACCCAACACTGTTATAAGCTTGTGCTATTTGTTGCTTATCACCAATTTTTTCGCGTAATTCCATACTTTTAAGAAAAAACTTCAGGGCTGTTTCAAAATCTTTTTGATCATTATAAATAGAGCCTATATTGTTGTAAGAATAAGCCATTCCTTTTTTATCCTTATCTTTTTCATAAGAATTTAATCCTTTATAATAATAATCAAGTGCCTGAGCTATATCTTGCTGAAGGTAGTACATGTAACCAATGTTATTATAGGCGTTACCAAACCCCTTTTTATCTTCTATTTGTTTTTTTATGTTTAGACTTTTTTTAAAATGCTTGAGTGCTAATTCTATATTACTTTTATCTTTATAGATAAACCCAATATTGTTGTGTGCAGCTGAAAGAGATCTTTTTAGAGACTTAATAGTTACTTCAGATTGTGCCTTCTTTAAAGCCTCTATTATTAATTCATATTGAAAGTATTGGTATTTTTCCCAATCTTGGTGCATCATTCCTTCGCATATACCATTTAATGTTTTTATCCTAGTTAATTCATCGTTTGCTTTGTGATAACTGCTTAAAGAGGTTTTAATTAATTCCTTATCTGAATCGGTTAAATCACTAAGGACTAAGCTATCCACCAAATAATACTCCTTGTCGGCAAACTCTTGAGCAATGCCATTTAAAGAGAGTAGAAATAATAATAATATATAAAAAATCTGTTTTAACATTAATTAAGTTAAACCCTCACTCCTATTAATAAAACATCATCCACTTGTTCTTCATTATTTTTCCATTTAAAAAAAGTTTCTGACAGAACCTTATATTGCTCTTTCATAGGAAGTTCACTTATCTGAAGTAAAGTTTCTCTTAATTGTTTATACATAAACTTTTTACCTTTTGGCCCACCAAATTGATCAGCATAACCATCGGAAAACAAATAAACACAATCACCTTTATTTAGCTGAATAGTATGATTATTATAATCATCAGCGACACCATCAGGATTAACACCAATTTCAAATTTATCGGCCTTTATTATCTTTATTTCATTATTACTAACAATGTAAATTGGGTTATAGGCTCCAGCATATTGCAGAACTCTAGTCTTTTTATTTAGGTTACAAAGACTAAGCTCCATACCATCATTAACACCACTCTCGTTATCCGTTTGTCTTAATCTTTCATTAACACCTACATCTAAAAATTTTAAAATATCAGATGGCTGTGTGAGCCCCTTTTCAGTTACAGCTCTATGAATATAGTTAAAACCTATAACAGAAATTAACGCTCCTGGAATTCCATGTCCAGTGCAGTCAACAGCAGCAAAAATTACTTCATCACCTAAATCTTCAACAAAATAAAAATCTCCACTAACTATATCTCTAGGCAAATAAAAAATAAAACTTTTGGGCAATGCATTTTCTATTAATGAACTTGGAGGCATTATAGCAGATTGTATTCTTTCCGCATAATTTATACTATCTTCAAAGTGTTTGTGCTGATCTTTTAGGTATTCGTTTCGTTGTGTTAATTCTCTAGTAGAACTAATTAAGCGTTCTTTAAGCCTCTTATTTTCTATTACTAATTCCTCGTAAGTTTTTTTCATCTGCAAAATAGTATGCCTTAAATATAATTATTAATCCAATTTGGAAGTTTAGAAAAGTTAATCAAATCTCAATCTAAAAATAGATAAAATTACTCGTCAATCAAAAGCTTTTCATAAGCTAAACGTTTAGCCCCACTAGTTAAAATAATTATACCACAGTATTGATACCCTAAACTAGTTAGTATTTTCTGCATCCCTTTATTATCCCTATGAGTATCAATTCGCATACTTTTTATGCCTAGGTTATTTAAATCATTTTCACATTGGTTAAATACAAATTTTGCCATTCCTGATTTTCTATATTTGTCATCAACAGCCAAACGATGAATCACACCATACTGAGCATCTTTTTTTGTTAACCACTCCCCTTCTATTTTGTTATAGGTTGGTTCTCCATTTATAGAAAATACAGTAGTACCAATAATCTTATTATCATCATAAACTAAATAGCTATCTTCATTTTTAATATCAAGTTCAATTTGTTCTATGGTTGGGTAACCATCTTGCCATTGATCAATACTTAAACTTGCAAGGTACTGCTGAGCGTCTGCAATAATTTTCATAATAGCAGGAATATCATTTTTGTTTGATTTTATCAGTTTCATCATACCCTCTAAAGTCTGACTCCCACTGCGCAAATATCATCTACCTGCTCATAATCAGCCTTCCAATATTCAAAATTTGATTTAAGTTTATTCAACTGTTTATCCATCTCATAACTACTCAGTTTTACTAATTCTTTCTTTAGGCTAGTTGATTTTAGTTTTTTGCCTTTCTCGCCTCCTAACTGATTGGCATATCCATCTGAAAAAAGATAAATTGCATCATTCTTTTCTCCTTGTAATTCTTGAATTGAAAAAGGCTTTACTTCATCTATATTACCTATCGTTTGCTTATCTCCTTTTAACTCTATTACTTCTTTATTTCTTATTAGTAACATGGAATTGTTAGCCCCAGAGAATTTAATTTTATTAGTAACTGAATCTATAACACATAAAGAAATATCCATTCCATCTTGCATTTTTTCATCTTCTAACTCAAAACGCTTTGCTATCAATTGTTGAGTTAAATTTAAAATTTCAGAAGTATCAGCTAATCCGAGTGTTCTAACCGCCTCATGTAGAGCTCCATAACAAACCACACTAATCATAGCTCCAGGAACTCCATAACCAGAACAATCTGCTACCGCTAATAACATTTTACCCTCTTGCTCATCAAACCAATAAAAGTCCCCTGCAACAATTTCTTTGGGTTCATAAAGTAAAAAGGAATCTTTAAAAAAGTTTTTTAACTCATTTTCGTTAGGTAAAAATGCATCTTGAATATGTTTTGCATAATTAATAGAGTCTGTTATCTCTTTATTAATTTCAGCTAACTGCTTAAATGTTTGCTTTTGTTTTTGGTAAGATTTATAAATATAAAAACCTGTTGCCACAATTATTAAACAAAGTATAACTGCCAACCAATTAAATAACTTAAATCGATCTTTATCTAACTGTTGTTGCAACTTTATTTCTTGCTGCTTATTAGCTAAAGCTATGCTGTCTAGCATTAATTTCTTATGTAATGTGTGTTCTAATTCTATTTGGTCTAACTGATTTAATTGATAGAGCTTGTTTAAGGTATCTCTTTGGTTAATATACTCCCATTTATAAGCTAGAGAAGAGGTTTTATC
>CBDUPT010000213.1:0-5310 GCA_965369165.1 uncultured Flavobacteriales bacterium
CTTCGATTTATCGGTGAAACACTAGAAGACTAAGCTTTTTGTTGGTCGTTTTTAGCCTGTACTAAGCCTAACAATTAATTAAAAACTACACACGTAGAAAGCTTGTCGCTTCCTTGTTTGGACGAGGGTTCGAGTCCCTCCGACTCCACTCCAAGGGAAAGCACACCAAAATTGGTGTGTTTCCCTTTTTTGTTTTTTCTAGAACCCTTGTTATAACTGCATATCAGAGATACTACTTTGTTTACTTCGAGAGTTCGAACTTTTTGATTATCAAAAATCAACTTCGAGGGAAATATCGAACTTATAATGTGTTGTTTAGTTATTACACCCCTTTGTTTGTAATAGTTGTCGAGGTTTGAGAGGAGTTCGGTACAGTTGATTATTTTTGAATCTAAATTTAACATTCCAGCATTTAATGTATTCAACTCACAGGTAAGCTTTGTGATTCTTTCATTTATTTCAATTTTAATTTCCTTGAATTCGGGCATAGTCATTTCACCATCCAGCATTAAATCTTTTGCATTTTTTATTCTTTGATTTTGTTTCGCAATTTCCCGATTTACACTTGCCATTTCTGCTTTCCCATCACTATTATTGCTTTTTAGTTTATCTTTTATAATAGCAGAAAAAAGTTTAATACTATTTGGTTTAGCTGTTATACTACTTAATAATTTTACAAATGCTTCATTTACTAATTCAGCTTTCTGCCTTTCTTTACATCCTTTAGAACAGTGATAGTAGGGGTAAAGAGTTCCCATCTTTCCTTTAGATATTGAAGCTGTAAGTGTATTATTGCATCGTGGACATATTAGATGACCTCTTAGAGGAAATTCTTCCCTTACTGTTTTAAATGCACTAGGAGCTTTTCTCTTTCTATCTGTTAGTATATCCTGTACTTTATAAAAAGTACTTTCATCTATAATAGCAGAGTGTTTTCCTTCTACCCATTCCTCTGGTTCGTTTTTATAAGCAGGAACTAGAACCTTTCCTATGTATGCTTTATTTCGTAATAGCATCCAGAAAGAATTTTTATTACATTTCAATCCCTTTTTATGAAGCCTATGTCTTACCTCCTCAATGCTGTAAAGACCTGTTGAGAATTCTTTAAAGGCCATCTTAACTAACTTTTCTTTTAATCCTCCTTCAGGAGCTATTATAGGTCGATTATTTTCGTCTCTAGTGTTTTTATATCCACGAGGACAAGCTCCTAACCATCTGCCTTCTTTCTTACCTCTACGAATACCATGAAATATGTTAAGTGCTCTACGGTCATTATCCACTTCTGGGGTGGTTAAATAAATAGCCAACATTACTTTTTGCTCAGGTATCTCTAAATCTAAAGGTTGCTCCATAGCTCTTGCTTCAACATTCAGTTTTCTTAGTTTACCTAATTCAGCATATGCATCTGGTGCATTTCTTGAAAATCGATCCCATTTTAAAAAATAGATGTAGTCAACAGAGCTTTTATTTTTCTTGAGATAAAGCATTATTTTTTTCCATTCGGGTCTATCAAAAGATTTTCCACTTTCATCATCATGGTAAAAACCAACAACTTCAATATTATGGTTTTCGCAATGCTTGTAGAGTTTAACTTTCTGATCCTGAGGGCTATAACCATTATTTTGCTCATCTGTCGATACACGAGTATATAAAATTGCTCTCTTTGTCATAATAAAAAGTATTAATTTTTTTTAGTTACCAAGTCATTGGTTTTATCAATAGATTCTAAAGCAAAATCAGCCAGATTAGATAGCCAATCCCTTATAAGGATGATTTCTTCATCAGTTAATCCTATTGCATCATTATCTAATATTCTTTTACATTCTTCAATTGTTAACACAGGGTTTATTAATACCTTCTGTTTCTATTTTTTAGATAACATCAGACATAAATCAAATTACCTGACTAATTCAGTGTATTTAAACTTTTTGTTTTGTTTTTTCTAGTATATATATAACTTCTTCATTTTGAGTTTTAATTTCAATATCTCTAAATGATTCAGAATAGAGGAGTCGTTTTAACTCATTTGAATCTTTAATTTTTTTTGGGTTAATAACCTTACTTGTTTCTATTAAATCTAGTTTCCCATTGTTATCAAATCTAAGGTTTACTGATTTAACTCCTTGTTCTCGTACTTTTTTAATTGCTTCGTATTCTTGTGGAGAAATTAATTCTAATCGTGATGCTATTTCATCGGGTTCAGGAAATTCAAATAAAAATTTAGCTAATGCTTCATTTATAGATATAGAAATATGAGACCTTCTCATCATTTCTTTAATAGGCAAAATTTCTTTAGAATCAGAACTAAGATGTTTTTCTTTACAAGGTAAAATGTTTCCATCTTTATCAATAATTATTGAGTAATGAGCTCTCATAAGAATTACATCAACTACAAACAACTCTAAAAAGGAATGATAAAGATCTCCCATTGCAAGTCTGATTTGATTTAACTGCTCTTGTGTAGCACCTTTAAGCATTTTTTTAAATACTGGATGATTATATAGTGCTTCACTATTATCAAATACATTGCTCCAAACATAATCGCTAATTTTAATGATATGGTCAGAATGAATATTCAACCCTTTCATAGTTTGAAGCATTTGCAGCCATACTAATTCTATTAAATTATATTTTTTACGCTTTTCTTTATCGGATTTAAAACCACTTATCTTAATGCCTTCTTTTCTCCAATTAGTAATTTTATATGGCTCAACATTTATATCTTTAGGAGAATATTTTTGTTCAAATATTCTATCCATAACCATTGAGTACTCCTCAGAATTCCTTAATTCTAAGCCTAATCTTAATTCTTCTTTTGAAATTTGACTCATTGTTAAAAGTAATAAAGTTTATTATTTTAATATAAAAATACTATATTTGTGTTTTAAAATCATAAAAGTAATAAAATACTAACAAAAAACAAAAAGAAATGGAAACAAATTTAGCAACAAACAAGAATAGTCTTAACACTATAATGATAATAGGAATTGGACTTATGGCGATTAGCATAGGTACAAACCTATTTGAAATTTATTCGCGAGAAAAATTTAAAAGAGATACATATTATGGACAATAACGGAACAAAAGTTTGGACTGCAACCGAGAATACTGCCCCATCACCTAAACCAATACCAATGAAAGTATGTGCTTGTGGGTGTGGTTATACATTTCAGCCCACTAGACGAGACAAAATATACTTAAACAATACTCATGCTAACTATGGATACAACCACGGTAAGAGAAAATTAAATAATAACAAGAAAATTAAGCTTAATAAGAAGTTAGCCAATAATGACAGGCTTTTAGAGAAGTATTTTAATGCTTTGCCAGGAAATCCAATTGTGGTGCTCTTAATAAATTTAAAAGCGGATGGCTTTCTTGATGCCCTGTATGTAAGTTCTAGCTTAGAAAAAAATGAAACCTATTATTATTTATACAACTATGGTTATACATTATATAAGAAAGACAATCAAACCTTGGTAAGAATCTATAAACTTAGAAAAAATGAAAGACTTTAAAATACCAAATAGAATGGGAGCAGAACAATTGATGAAAAGTGAAACAGCATCATTTAATAATAACCCTACTGGGAAGAGTCCTAACACCAAGTACATTATACTAGGAATTATGATAGTTGCAAGTATCGGTGTTGGGGTATACATGGCAAATCAATACCAAAAACCAGAAAAACAATCATAAAATGGAAAAACAAACACAAAAACCAAACAAAAAAGAATTTATACCTCCACAAATAACAAAAGGAGTTATTATTGTGGCAGGAACAGTTATAACATTAGCTTTCTTTTACGGAGTTACTTTTGCAGGGGATAAAATTTTGAAGAATTTGAAGAACATGGGAGGATAGAATAAATCTGTTTAATATAAAGCCCTCCATTTCTAGACCTATATATAATCTTTAAGGGAAACTAAAATGTTATTCTATTTCTTTCCAAAAGCTCAGGAAAACAAAGCAAAAAAAATAAATGAAAAAAATTAAATCGATTCAATCAGGATTAAGTTGAAGTCAATCCTCAATCCATTCAATAGGAATCAATTTTTTTCCATTCCTCCATTCTTCAATAATAGAACTTGTAAATTCATCATTATACAGTTTTGCATGGTCAGTAACAATAACTTGAAAATGAGGAGCAAGTTCTTGAGTAGCCGATATTATAAAATCAAACATTTGGTTAACTGCCCTTTCATCAGAGCTAGCTTCAATAACACCAGTTTGATTTGGGTCTTTCTCAGGTGGGAAATATATTTGTGAAGGTTGGTCTAATATAAGGAATCTAGGTACAGGACGATCTGCTTTAACAAAATGCTTATGTAGTGCAAAATGAATAAGTAAATGATATGCCACCCAGTTTGCACCACTTCCCATATTTACTAATGGTATTGAACGTTTAGGTGTATCTGCAAATATGGTAAGTTTTTTAATATCAAATCTGATTGGAGCATCTTGATGCTCAAGATCAAGCTTACTAGCCCAAGTTGTCATTTGACTGTTTATTTGATTTAAAATTGAGTTTAATCGATTTTCCTTTTCATCAGAACTTATAAGGGCTTCAAGTGTAGCAATTTCCACTTGAAGTTTCTCAATTTTGGTTTTAAGTGAAGTGTCTTCTTCAACCATTTTAAAACTTTCTAAGAAAAGTGAAATTTTACCAATAGTTTTTCCACGCCTTAAGTTTACATCTTTCTGTTTTTTTGATTCTTCTTGTTCTGTATAAATGACTTTTATTCCATTTTTGCGAATGTCAATTTCTTTTTTAAGATTGTCTTGTTCTAAATTTAAGCGTTCAGAATATTGACTCAGTTTTGGTCGTTCCGAAATGGTTGTAGTTAAATTTTCAGTAAGATTTGATAGAGATTTGTTTATCGCACTAATTGAAGGTATCTCTTGTTCAATATTATGGTTGCACAAGGGACAGTTACCAAGATCAGCTTCTGTTTCTCCAAATAAATTGATCGATTCCAATCTTGCCTTCTGCTGGGTTACTTCAGAAGAATAATCAGTTGTCTGTTTTATAAAACTACTAACTGCTTTAACATCATCTTGCTTCCTACTTAATTGTTTTTCTAATTCCAATTTTTCATCAAGCAACTTTTTTAAATTTTCATTTTCTCCTTGAGAGGTTTCATCCATAGTTTGCTCCCATTTCAAAGCTTGCTCTAATAAAGCTAAAGCTTTCACGGTATCATCATCAGGGCTGTCAGAAGGTATTAAGTCAAGTTGTTTGGCTTCGTTTACTAGCTCAAATATTTTTTTAGAACTATTCTGAATACTAAATTTAACTTTTGCGTAGA
>CBDUPT010000214.1:0-5292 GCA_965369165.1 uncultured Flavobacteriales bacterium
TAAAGATGGTAACAAACGTTACATTACTGAAGTTGTAGTGAATGAACTTTTAATGTTAGGTAGTAAAAAATAAACCTAAGTTTAATACAAAAAAAAGCCGCTCAATGTGCGGCTTTTTTTTGTTATTACTAGGATATATCCTAATTACTTCTTGATAATTACTGTTCGAGTACCAACTATCCCAAAAGTTACACCTGAAATTAACATGTCAACAAAATTATATCTTGTATCAATAGTGTAATTTTCAGCTCCACCTGCTAATGATTTAGAATCAACTTCTGAAACTCTATTACCTATAATATAAACTGTTTTTTTTCTAGCAGACTCAGTAGTCCCTCCACTTCCTATAACATGCTCATTAATATAACATGAAGACAAACTTGAAACTACTACAATCCCTAATACTAATTTTTTCATTTTTATTGTTTTTAGATTTCAACTGCAAGTGTATGAATAATCATAAATATAAAAAAATAAAAAAGCCGCTCAATGTGCGGCTTTTTTTTTATAATTTTTTAAACCAACCCACCATTGGAATTGGAACTTGAAAAAACTGAGTGTCATCAAAAGCACCTAAGAAGCCAAACTGAAAAGCTGCATCATGTTTCATTTTAATTCTAATACCTGGCGAAAACGCACCACCTATTTTTTGATCAACCACCTCTTGATAAACATAGCTATTGGTATTGTAATTATAATAACCATTGTCACGCACTCTATTATATGTAAAAAACATAGAGTCAAAAATAAAACTAACTTTCTTGGTAATTGGTGTCATTCCTCCCAAAGAATACAAGGTAGTTCCTGAAGTTTCTCCATCAAAAAATGCCATTCCATAACCTGCTGATAAATTCAAGTTTGTTCTCCTATTCCCAAAAGTTAAAGCACCATATGGTAATGCAAACCCAAAATCAGGAGCTGCCCATGTTCCTGAACCAGCTAAGGCTCCAATTCCTAAATTAACCCCATTACTAATACGGATATTATATTTTGCACTAGCAACAATAGGAATTCCTACCCAAGTGGTCATTATTCCTAAACTAAAATTTTTAGCTACTCCAAAATGGATCTCTGGTCCGAATAGATTCCACAACACATAGCTTTCTCCTTTTTCCATTGGTAATCCATTGGTTGTAAGAAAATACCTTGTTGCAAAAACTTCCTCTGAGATATAATCACCCTTAGCATTAATTTCTCCCTGTTTCAGCTCTTTCATTTCTTTAATCTCAAACTTCGGAATAATTACTTCTCCTTTATCTTCGGTTTTAATCAATACTTCTCGTGCATCTTGCTTAAGAATAACACCAACAAACTCTCCCCCACTATTCGTTGTAATTACATATATTTTTTTAACTACAGTCTCTGTTGAATCTCTATCAGCTTGTGCAAAAAAAGTGCTAGGAGCAAGTAAACACAATAAAATTAAAATACCAATATATTTTTTCATGACATTAGAATATTTCTTCTAAAAGTAACTAAAAAAGCCGCTTTTAAGCGGCTTTTTTATATATTAATTTTCTATTTATTTAAAAAGAAACCCCAGCAAAACAAATAAGAAATGCTAATATCATTCCCGGAAACCAAAACAATAATGTTCCAACTAAATCAATCCAAAAATTAGTAGTTACTCCATCTTCATAAACTAGCACTCCAACAGGTGGTAAAAAGAAGCATAATATTGCTATTAATATTTCACTCGCTCTTTTATTCGATACAGATGATTTACTATGATGTTGAACAGCCATTTCTTTAGAGAAATTAGGCATGTTTGCCATATTTACATTCCTATTGTAATTATTCCAAGCAGTATAATCATTAATTAGTGTAGTATTTTTCTCAATTTTTGCTATTACATTTTCTGGTTTATTATCTTCGATAACAACACTTGATGCAATAACTTCTTCTGTAGTTGAAGCAACAACTTCATTTTCTTGCTTTTCAGTTTTTATATATACAACCTCATTATCAATCTTACCTACTTTATCTTCATACTTAACCTCTTTAGCTTTGTACTTTTTTAAATATTTCCTTTTAGAGAATTGTCCTAAAATTTCATTTTCAGAACCACATGACACTAAAAATTGGCTTACAATAAATAATGTAACCAAACCAAATACTACTTTTCTCATTTTTATCTAATTTTTATATTAATACTCGTTAAAAGTATTCTATTTAGACGATAACCAATAAAATTAAGCTTAACACTTATCAACATAATAAACTTAAAAAATTACTTTTGCAACCATTATGAGTTTAGAACAAGAAATAAATAAGAGAAGAACTTTTGGCATCATTTCTCACCCAGATGCTGGTAAAACTACTTTAACTGAGAAGCTATTATTATTTGGTGGTGCTATCCAATCTGCAGGAGCTGTAAAGTCTAATAAAATTAAAAAAGCTGCTACTTCAGATTTTATGGAAATAGAGAAACAAAGAGGTATTTCTGTTGCAACCTCTGTAATGGCATTTAATTATAAAGACACTAAAATAAATATATTAGATACTCCTGGACATAAAGATTTTGCTGAAGACACATACAGAACATTGACTGCTGTTGATAGTGTAATTATGGTAATTGATTGTGCTAACGGTGTTGAACCTCAAACAAAAAAACTAATGGAGGTTTGCCGAATGCGTAATACTCCTGTAATAGTTTTTATTAATAAAATGGACCGTGAAGGTCAGGATGCTTTTGATTTGCTGGATGAAATTGAATCTACACTTGATATTAAAGTTAGACCTTTAAGTTGGCCGATAGGAATTGGTGCAACCTTTAAAGGGGTTTATAATATGCACGAAAAGCATCTAAATTTATTTGATAGTAATAAAACTAAAATTGAACAAGATATTGTTTCAATTAAAAATTTAAATGATCCTGCCTTAACTGATAAAATTGGTGAGCAAGCAGCTGATAAACTTAGAGAAGATGTTGAGTTAATAGAAGGCGTTTATGATGAGTTTGATGAAGAAAAATACAAAAGTGGAGAAATAGCACCTGTATTTTTTGGAAGTGCTTTAAACAACTTTGGTGTTCAAGAATTATTAGACACTTTTATTAAAATTGCTCCTTTTCCAAGAAGTAGAGAAACTAACGTAAAAGTGGTTAATCCAACTGATAAGGATTTTAGTGGTTTTATTTTTAAAATACATGCCAACCTTGATCCAAAGCATAGAGATAGAATTGCCTTTTTAAGAATTTGTTCTGGTAAATTTGAAAGAAACAAATTCTATCAGCATGTAAGGATAGATAAAAAAGTTAGGTTTAATAATCCTACCAGTTTTATGGCGCAAGACAAAAGCGTGATTGATGAAGCTTTCCCTGGTGATGTAATTGGGCTATATGATACTGGTAATTTTAAAATTGGTGATACTCTAACTGAAGGAGAAAATATGGAGTTTCAAGGAATACCTAGTTTTTCTCCTGAAATTTTCAAGGAGCTTATCAATAAAGACCCTATGAAGACTAAACAATTAGAAAAAGGAATTCAACAATTAACTGATGAAGGAGTTGCTCAATTATTTATTCAACAACCTGGTAATAGAAAAATTGTTGGTACTGTTGGGGAATTGCAGTTTGAAGTAATTCAATACAGACTAAAGCATGAATATGGTGCTAGCGCTGAATTTCAACCTAAAAATTTCCACAAAGCCTGTTGGATGACCTCTGATGATGAAGATAAAATTGATGAGTTTGCAAGAAGAAAAGCTCAGTATATTGCTAAAGATAAAGATGATAATTATGTTTTCTTAGCTCAAACAGCTTTCTTATTACAAAGTGCTGAAGGAGATTATCCTGAGATAACATTTCATACAACTTCAGAATTTAAAAGAGCAACAGTTTAATTCTCTCCAAGTATACTATCAAGTTTTTCATGATATTCATGAAAAGTATTTAAATTATTGTGTGAACCATCTTTAATAGTGTATAATACTATGTTATCTGATAATTTTTCTAATCGAGTACTTGAATTATAAGGCACTGTTTCATCTTCAGTTCCATGAAACATATATACAGGAAGCTTTACCTCTGGCAATAATTTATCAGTTTTAAATTGATAGTGCAATAATATAGAGTTAGGTAGATAAGGGTAATGAAACTTTGATACATCATAAAAATTGTAATAAGGAGTTTCTAAAATTAAGAGTTTAGGGTGGTTGTCATAAGCTAAGTGAGCTGCTATACCAGTACCTAAAGAAGTTCCATATATTATAATATCCCTTTCTTTAAAGTCATAAATTAATTTCTTATAAATTAATTTAGCATCACTGTAAAGCATTTTTTCATTTTTTATACTTCCAGTACTCTTTCCATAACCTCTATAATCATACATTAACACATCATAACCTCTTGTAGTAAAATCTACTGCTTTTGTGCCCCAAGTTTCTAAATTACCAGCATTACCATGATGATAATAAACTATCCCTTTAGAATTTTTAGCTTTAAAATGTAGCATATTAATCGTTTCACCATCCTCAGTTTCTATATTCATTTCTTCAAAATCATCTTCAAAATTAAATTGATGTTTATCCGAGAGTTTTTCAGGGTGAAAAATTAAGCTCTCCTGAAATATATATACAGCAATTCCCAGCCCAACAAGTACTGCTGGCACGATTATTATAATATATATTAAAAATTTTGGCAAGTTAATAGTTTGTTAATATCCTTTAATTTGCGATAAAGATATAATATAATATTAACTTTGATACCAAGTAAACACTCATAAAATATGAAGAAATTTTTATACTTAACAGTTATCTTAATTCTAAGCTCCACTGCTTTTTCACAAAAAGATGAATTTAAAATAAAAATGAAAATAGATGGCATGCAAGATTCAGCATGTTATTTAATTAATTATTTCGGAAGTCAACGATACTATAAAGATACAGCCAATTTTGATAAAAATGGAGTTGTTGTATTTTCAGGGCCAAAACATCACCAAGGTGGAATTTATGGAGTTTTTACAGGTGGAAAGTTATTATTTGAAATTGTATTGAACAATGAGCCGGTTGTAGATTTGGTTACCGATACTAATGATTATATAGGCAGTATGAAGGTTAACAAATCAGAAGAAAACAAACTCTTTTTTGAGCATTTAAAATTTATAACTAAACATCAAAAAGACTCAGAGCCTCTTAGAAGAAAGATCCAAAACAAAAGCTTAAGTGAAAAAGAACGAAAAGAAATTTCAGCACAATTAACTCAAATTGGTGTTGATATTAATAAATATAGACTTGGAATTATTGACAAATATCCTGAATCATTAGTCTCTGTTATATTTAAAACAATGAAAG
>CBDUPT010000215.1:0-5272 GCA_965369165.1 uncultured Flavobacteriales bacterium
TAATCAGAGTTTCCACTCAAGTTATAGTGGTAACGTCCACTTGTATTGTCATTGATAATAAATCTGCCTAAAAATATTCTGATATCTAATCCAGTTTTATGCTTTTTATATGCAAAGTGGTAATTCGCTTCTAAGTCTAATTTAATAAAATCACTTGCTTGTTGAACAACAACATTAGCAGTAAATGGGTTAATAGGATGAGTATTTTTGATGCCTAATGTTAGCCTGTTTATGTAATAGTTTTCCATATCTATATCATATACATTGTTTCCTTCATTATTTAAATTATAGTTGGCTTTTTCTTCAATGATGTTAATGTTTTCAAGTTTAATAAAAGCTTGACTAAATTGTCTTGCTCTTTTTTTCTTAAAGGTAAGTTCTAACGTTGGGTTAATTTTGTAATACTCTAAAACATCTCTTCCTTTGGAGTGTTGTTCTGTGTTAAATCTTAAATAAGAGAATGAGGATGTATTTGCTCCAATGGCAATATCTTGAAATAAATTATTAGGTGTTATGTGGTAATATGCATTTGCATATCCATTTATGTTTTCTGAACTAAAAGCATACATAGGAGCTATAACATATTCAAACTTTTTAGATGGGATTGTAGAATTATAGAATGCCATTCCTAACATTCCTTTATCATTCATATTTACACCAGCAATAGGAGCAAAAAATAACTGTGTTTTATCTGGATTCTCAACACTTCCAATTAATTGTAATCTTAGAGGCTCTGTCTTTTTTAGTAATCCTTTTACTTGTAAATTGTTGTTTTTACGTTTAGCTTCAGGAATGTTTAGTTCTGCATCAATACGATATTTATAAAACTCACCTTTAGGGAAGCTTACAAAACTTTTCTTTCCTATAGGTTCAAACCATTTGGTAGTTGTAATTTTTCCATCTTTAGTAATTCCAGAAATAGAAAAGGGGCCATTAATACCTTTATTTCGCACTTTAATTAAAACATTTTCAGGATTACTAGTGTCTTTTTTAGCTCTTACAATTTTATAATCTAATGATTTGGTAGTTTTAATTAAGTCATTAAAAAACCACTTTAAATCTTTCCCTGTTTCATCTTCAAAAATATGCTGTAAATCTTTAGGCTGAGGATGTTTAAACTTCCATTCGTTAAAATAACGCTGCATGCATTTATCATAAACGTCCTCTCCTAAGTATGCCATTAGATAATCAAAGACTATTGCTGTTTTAGAGTAAACAATTCCTCCATAATTAAGAGAGGTGTATTCGGCAGCATCAAATTCAATAGGTTGGTCAAGGTTTCTTCTTTGATTGAACAGGTATGCTAACTCGTAACTAGCTTTGTGTTTATATTGAGTAATATCAAATAATTTTAAAGGACTTTTTTCTACAACAGAGTCTGAACCTATTAATCTTCTGTTAGGGTATTTAGTTTCAATGTATCTATTCTCATTCATAGAATTTAAACCTTCATCCATCCATGGGTGATCTCTTTCATTTGAACCAAGTATTCCATAAAACCAGTTGTGTCCAACCTCATGCATAATAACAGTTTCTAAACCGAAATCGTTTCCTGATTGTCCTATAACAGTAATATTAGGGTACTCCATTCCTCCTCCAGCTGTTAAAGCACCATCTACCGCTGTTACATGGTTATAAGGGTAATCTCCATTCCATTTGGAGTAATAATAGGTCGCATCATTTAAGTATTCAATACTGTTCATCCATAAATTAGCTTCATTATTGGTGAACATTGCCCAAGTAGTAACTTTTCGTTTACTATAAGGAAGTTCTACTTCACCTTTTAAAACATGATAACGTTTATCTGCAAACCAAGCAAAATCATGAACTTTTTCTTGATGATAATGTAAAGTTTTAGTTTGGTTACTTGATTTTGGGAAAGACATGTCATTATAATCAAAAGAATCTTTTTTAGCAGTTAAGTCTGCAATTTCGTTAAGCCATTCAATTTCCGCTTCACCGTTAATTAAATCACCAGTTGCTCCAACTACATAATTTTTTGGGAGAGTAATAGTAACATCAAAAGTTCCATATTCAGAGTAAAACTCTCCCTGGTCTAAATATGGCATTTGATGCCAGCCATCATTATCAAAAACAGCAGGTTTAGGATACCATTGCGTAATTTGATAAGATTGCCCCATATGTCCTAATCGAGAAAAAATGCCTTTAGGTATTTTCACATTAAAGGGAGTATGAATAATTACTGTGTCTCCTGGCTTTAAGGGGTCTAATAAAAAAACTTGACAAATATCTTCGTGCCGTTTGTCATAATACCATTCTAAAGGCTCATTATTAACTTTAAATTCTAATCCATCAATATACCCCATAATACTATCTGGAGCATGATAAAGTAAAGTACTATGTTCTTCTAACTTTTGGTTCCCTAATGCAGAATTGTATTTTTTATAAGCATTAGGCCAAAGGTGAAAATATATATAGTTTAATGTTTTTGGTGAATTATTAATATAGGTTATAGTTTCAGAAGCCTTTAATTGATGTCTTTGATCATCTAGCTCAACATTGATTTGATAGTTAACTTCTTGTTGAAAGTATGATTCTTCTTTTTGAGAGACTCCTAATAAAGAACTAATAATAAATATGAATAGAAATAGGGGACGCATTATTTTCCAATTTTCTCTTTAATCATTGAAGTCAAAATGTCAATAGCTACTTTATTTTCACCTCCAACAGGAACAATCATATCAGCATATCTCATTGTAGGTTCAATAAATTGATTGTGCATTGGTTTTAAAGTTTTTTCATAGCGATTTAAAACTTCTTCAATATCTCTACCTCTTTCAGTTATGTCACGCTTTATTCTTCTAATTAAGCGATCATCAGCATCTGTATGTACAAATATCTTAATGTCACACATATTGCGAAGCTCTTCATTAGTGAAGACTAGAATTCCTTCTACTATTAAGATTTTTTTAGCATGAACAATTTTATAATCGTTAGATCTTGTATGTGTAGTATAGGAATAAATAGGTTGTTCAACATTTAGTCCTTTTTTTAATTCTTGAATATGATTTAATAATAAATCAAAATCAATTGAGTTGGGATGGTCATAATTTATTTTTTGACGATCTTCAAATGTAAGTTGAGAGTTATCATTGTAATAGGCATCTTGAGGAAGAATAGTAACGTTTTCTTCTGGTAAACTATTAGCAATTTTGTTAACTACTGTTGTTTTTCCAGAACCTGTTCCACCTGCTATTCCTATAATAATCATAAACTAATTTAAAATATTGAGGCCAATTTATTTTCTAACTCATTTCCTCTTAGGTTTTTGGCTATTATTTTACCTTCAGCATCAATTAATAAGGTAAAAGGGATACTTTGAATGCCATAAATAGGAACAATTGCTGATTGCCAGCCTTTTAAATCACTTACATGACTTTTCCATTTTAAGCCATCCTTTTCTATTGCTGTTAACCAATCTTGTTTTGCATTTTGTTGTTGAGGCATACCATCAAGAGATACACTAAATACTTCAAATCCTTTACTGTGATATTTATCGTAAGCCTTAACTACATTTGGGTTTTCAGCTCTACATGGTCTACACCAAGATGCCCAAAAATCAATCAATACAACATTTCCTTTTAAGGATGATAATGATATAGGGTTCCCATCCCTATCAGCTAAAGTAATTTCAGGAGCAGGTTCTCCAACAAACAGCTTTACCATTCCTTCAACCTTTTTGTGGAAGTTTGTATAGTAAGGAGTTCCAGGTAATGTTTTAGCTAAAGCTTCATCTACCTTTTTAAACTGCTCAAAATAAATTTCAGGGTCTAATTGTTCCACAGCAGCTAAACTCAATAATGAACCAGGATTCTTGTCAATTATATTGATATAATAAGCTTTTAATTTTGTTTCAGAAGAAATAGAAATTGTTTGAATCTTAACGAAAAGATCAGGGTCATTTCTATTAGCTTCATAAACTCTGTTTAAAGAGTCTTGAAGTAAGTAATCTTTTTTTACTTCGATGTTAAATTCTTTTAATCCTTGAGACCCTTGAGATCCTTCAACAGTGTAGCTATCCATTAGATTTGTTCCATCACCATTTATAATAGGAGTTTCGTTTACATCTAGAATTAGATTTATAAAATTTTGATTGTTAATTCTTAACCTATAATACCCTAAATTTTCAACAGAATAGTCAAAGCTATAATTTCCTTCAGCATCTATAATTGCGGTATCTTTAGGTACTAATTCCGTAGGCATTAAATAATCTAAATAGATTGGTGTGCCCTCAGGAAGTTTCGATAAATTACCGTTTATTGTTTTACTGTTTGATGTGTTTGTATCGCCACTTCCACAAGCAATTAGTAATGTAGGAATTATAAATAAAAATAATTTTCTCATAATATAAGTTTTAACCGAGCATTTCTCTTATTAGTTGATTCGCTTTTTTAGGGTCTGCTTTCCCTCCGGAAACTTTCATAAGTTGTCCCATTAGAAAGCCAGTCAGTTGTTTTTCACCGTTTTTGTATCGTTCTACTTCGTCAGGATTTTGATCAAAAACTTGTTTAATATAATTTACAATAGCATCATCTCCACTTTCTTGAATTAAGTTAAGCCTCTCAGCTATTTCTAAAGCACTCTCTTTTTCAATAATCTTTAATGGAAATATTTTTTGTTCAGCTATTGAGTTACTAATTTTTCCAGAATCAATTAACTCTATAATTTCTGCAACATCTTTAGGTGTCATGTTAGATAAACCTTCAATGGTTTGTGCATTTTTATTTAGGTATGATTTTATTGGGCCATTAAGCCAATTAGCAGCAGCTTTATAGTTTTTTGTTAAGGTTGTTAATTTATTAAAATACAAGGCAACTGGTTTAGATTCAATGATGATATTGGCATCATAATCTGATAATCCAAATTCCTGAGTATACTTTTTAAATAAATCATTTGGCATTAATGGTAAAGTTTCTTTTACCCTATCAATGTAGTCTTGTTTAACTAGTGTTGGTTGTAGATCGGGCTCAGGAAAATACCTGTAATCATGTGCTTCTTCCTTAGATCGAAGCAAAAATGTAGATCCATCAACTGCATTGAAACTTCTTGTTTCCATATTTATTTGCCCACCAGCTTCTAATAAATCTATTTGTCGTTTAATCTCATACTCAATAGCTCTTTTAACATTAGATATTGAGTTCATATTTTTTGTTTCAGTTCTTTCTCCAAACTTTTCAGAGCCCTTTAACATTACGGAGACATTGGCATCACAACGTAAGCTACCCTCTTCCATATTGCCATCGCAAATTTC
>CBDUPT010000216.1:0-5250 GCA_965369165.1 uncultured Flavobacteriales bacterium
AAGGACGAGAAGCTGTTTCTGGAGAATCGTTTCTTGTAGAAAGTGCGTGCATTGCATTAAAACCACCAATTCCTGCTTCATAAACTGAAGCTTCAGAACCACCAGAGACAATTACATCAGCTTTACCTAAACGAATGTAGTTAAATGCATCAATCAAAGCATTGGTTGAAGATGCACATGCTGCAACTGTTGTGAAATTTGGTCCTCTAAAACCAAATTCCATAGAAATTAATCCTGAAGCAATATCAGCAATCATTTTAGGAATAAAGAAAGGGTTAAACCTTGGCTCTCCTGTTCCTGTTGCGAAATTAGAAACCTCATCTTGGAAAGTTTTTAATCCTCCAATTCCTGAGCCCCAAATTACACCAACTCTATCTTTATCAACTTTTTCTAAATCTAATTTAGAGTCTGCAACAGCTTCTTTAACTGCTATTAATGCAAACTGAGTATAAGGGTCTATTTTTCTTCCCTCTTTTCTATCGAAATGATCAGCAACATCATAATTTTTTACTTCACAAGCAAACTGTGTTTTAAATTTTGATGCATCAAATCTTGTTATTGGTGCACAACCACTAACGCCTGCTTTTAAATTTTTCCATGTTTCTGGAAAAGTATTTCCAACAGGGGTAATTGCTCCTAAACCTGTAACTACAACTCTTCTTAACTCCATTGACTAAAATTTGTTATTATAAATGGAAATAGCCTTGAATTAATATCCAAAGCTACTTCAATAAATCTAGTAAAAAAACGCTATTTTATTTTGCGTTTTCTTCGATGTATTTTACAGCATCTCCAACTGTAGCAATTTTTTCTGCTTGATCATCTGGAATTGCAATGTTGAATTCTTTTTCAAATTCCATAATTAATTCAACTGTATCTAAAGAATCAGCTCCTAAATCATTTGTGAAGCTTGCTTCTGCAGTTACTTCACCTTCGTCAACTCCTAATTTATCAACGATAATAGCTTGTACTTTTCCTGTAATATCTGACATGATGTAATTTTTTAAATGTTTTACAAGGTGCAAAGAAAATTATTTATCTCTATATAATCAAATTATTTCTCACTATTTATAATGTACCATAATTTCATTTAACGGTTTACGCTTAATATCAGGCACTTCTGCATTACTTGAAGCATATCCAACAGGCATTAATAAAAAAGCTCTTTCATTCTCTGGCCTATCCAACACTTTAGCTAAAAAATTCATTGGACTTGGCGTATGAGTTAATGTGCATAATCCAGCGTTATGTATTGCTGCTATTAACATTCCTGAGGCAATACCTACAGATTCGTTTACATAGTAATTGTTTCGTTTTTCTCCATCTATCATTTCATAAGCACGCTTAAATACTACAATTATATATGGTGCTACATCTATAAACTCTTTTTCCCAATTGGTACCAAAAGGCTCTAAATCTTCTAACCAACGTTCGCTCATCCTCCCAGCATAGTTTTGTTTTTCCTCTTTTTCTGCTGCTGCTCTAATTTTTGCTTTTAAATCTGCATTAGAAATTACACAAAAAGTCCAAGGTTGTTTGTGAGCACCTGATGGAGCTGTAGATGCTGCTTTAATTATATTCTCAATTACCTTAATGTCTATAGGCTTGTCAGAATATTCCCTAATACTTCTTCTCTTGTCTAACTGCTGATAAAATGCTTCGCTTGCTTTTAACTGTTCATCAGCTGTTAACTCTTTTTGCTTAAAAGGAATAAAATTGTCTGTCATCTTAATTATTTTTGAGCGTTCAAGATAACAAACTTATGACACGTATTGCAATTTTTGCTTCTGGAAGTGGCTCTAATGCCGAAAATATTGCTAATTATTTTAGTAAAAGTCAGGAAGTTGACATTTGTTTATTTTTAACCAACAACCCAAACGCGTTTGTTTTAGAGCGGGCTAAAAAATTGGGCATAAAATCATTGATTTTTAATAAGGAGCAATTTTTAAAAACAGACGAAATATTGCAGTTTTTACTCAAAAATGACATTAATTTGATTGTTTTAGCTGGTTTTTTGCTAAAAATACCCGAAAACTTGATAAAATCGTTTCCGAATAAAATCATAAATATACACCCTGCTTTACTCCCAAAATATGGTGGAAAAGGAATGTATGGAGATAAGGTTCACAAGGCAGTAGTTGAAGCAAAAGAAACAGAAAGTGGCATAACTATCCATTATGTTAACGAAAATTATGATGAGGGAAAAATTATCTTTCAAGCAAAATGCGAAGTATTACCAACTGACACGTACGAAGATGTAGCAGCTAAAATACATCAATTAGAATATGAACATTTTCCTAAGGTGATTAAAAGTACTATTTTGCCCACTTGACTTTGTCCTTAAAAAAGCTGAACTTCGTTTAACACAATGTAAGATGAATTTATCCTGAGCTTGTCGAAGGATTAAAACATTTCTAACAAGTACGTTAGCGGTAATTAACAAATGGACAAAGACTCTATAATTAATCAACTTAAATGGTCCATTCAGGCTCTCTCTTTGGAGCCAGATAGACAACTAGCCTCTTTTCCGGAATTCGTAGTAGTAACTGATGAATTATTATTGGAATACGATAACTGGTACAATGTCGCAATCGGAAATTATCCCAACTTTTTTTCTAACGACCAGTTGAATATTCTGAAGAAAATAAATTCATATATAGAGGAATTGCCCCAGGAAGACTTGAATTTGTCAATTGCAGATGAATTAAGGACGTATCAATTTTGGAACGATTTAAGAGTGCTTGCCAGTGAAGCATTGCAGAAATTTGGATGGACTTCAGAACCTCCTCCGTATGACAGATCCACTTATATTCGAGGATAAATCAGTTTTTCAAAAATAAACCCTTTCTCTAATAAATTTTCTATGGTTTTGGGTAAAGCATATTTTAAGTTAGATTCTGCCTTTTCACTATCATGAAAAACAATAATAGCACCTGAAGCGGTATTTTTTAACACATTATTTAAACACTTTTCTGGAGAAGTTTTTACATCAAAATCACCACTTAAAACACTCCACATAATAATGTTGTAATGTTCTTTTAAATACTTGGCTTGGCTTTTAGTTATTCTGCCGTAAGGAGGTCTAAAAAGTTTAGAGTTAATCAATTTTTGACTCTTTTCAATATCATCATAGTAGTCATCATCATTAGTTTTCCAACCACTAGGGTGAGCATAAGAATGATTACCTACAGCATGTCCTTCATCTAAAATACGTTGATAAAGCTTAGGGTGTTTTTCTACATTTTGTCCTAAACAAAAAAAGGTGGCTTTTATGTTGTAGTGGTTTAAAACATCCAGCGTCCATTCTGTAATTTCTGGTGTTGGCCCATCATCAAAAGTTAAATAGATTTTATTTTCAGTATTCGGTATCTCCCATGTTAATTGAGAGTAAAGCGCTTTTATAATTTTAGGGGGTTTGGGTAGAAACATATTTTGTTTATAAACTAAATGACTTTAAGTTATATGGTGAGTAATTGAATTAATTTGTCAGAAGTTACATCATAACTTTCTTTATATAATTCTTGCTGATTTTCAGAGATCCTTACTAACTCTCTACATAATTTAATATCAGGTAGTTTTCCTTTTCTAAAGCTAGTATAATCTCTAAATGAGGAGTACTCCCAATCTTCTATTTTATCAACTAACTTAGCTTTTAATGGGTTTTGATGAATACAATGAAAGCAAACTTTAGGATAGTTTTGATCTGTATTTAATAATGATTTTGCTTTTGTTTTTTGCTGAAACAACGAGCCTGTCCTATTTTGCTCTATATTAATTGCTCGTGTATAAGAACTTAAAAGCGTTCCTATTTTTCTAGTTAAAACTTGCATTTTTTTCGAACTCGTCTGACCACTTAAAGTGGTCGGACGAGTTTCAGTTTCGTTTAAGAGTTGACAGCCTTCTTTTTTTGTGTAAATCATAAAATGAAAATGGTTAGGCATTAAACAATACGCTAAAATAGAGCAATATGGTGTTAATTCCTTTTTAATTTTCTGTTGAAAAAATAAATAGTTTTTATGATTAAAAAAGATGACCTGTTTATTATTGCCTCTGTTATAAATGTGGTAAATATTATGTTCCTCAAAAATCATAAAGAACTATTGCTCTACATCAGCTTTATCCATTCCCATCATATTGCCAACTATACGCTCAGCAATTAATGGAAATTGTTCTTTTATAATTTTATCAATATCATTTTGACTAGAAGGAAACCTAGACTTAATAGCTCCTGAACTAACCTCTTTACCGCTTGAGTCAAAAATAGTATAATGAACTTTTATTTCTCTTTGGTAAGCTTCATCTGTAGCTAAATAACGAGAATCAGCAGCTCTTTTTATATCTAATTGATTAATAAAAATATAATATGAAGCTTTATATTGTTTATCTAAGTTGGGTAATAATTTTTCATTAGAAATAGCCGTTTTCATATATTTCTCACGGTTATCAACTTGAGAAACAACTTGGCCGTTTCTAACGCCAGCTTCAATGTATTCTTCCTCTTTTTCTTTTTTCTTAAATTTTCCTATTAGCTTTTTACCTACAGTTTCTTTTTCAACAACTTCTTCTTCTGGAACAACTTCGTACTTGTAGCCAATAGAATTATAGATATATGCCAATTCTTTTTTTGCTTCAGTAGGTTCTATAGAATAAAATGATAAAGGTTTATGATATTTTTTTAAAGCAATATAAATGTTTTGATCTAAAGCAGCTCTGAACTTTGCTTTAATTTGATGAAAGTTTAATTCTGTTTTTTGAGAGATGTCTCTATCAATATCCGAAAAATACATTTTAGTCTCGAAAGGAATTATTAAAACAGAAGATTGATTTGTTAACCCAGAAGATTGACTATCTCCTGTTGTTGTGTTCTGTGCAACAGTAACAAATGAAATCATTACAGCTACAAAAGCTAAAACTATATTTCTCATAATACCTTTTTATACGCGTTGATAGTAAAAGTACATCAATAAGATAGCGCTACTATTTTAAAGACAGTAGTTTTTAAACACTTCAGCGTTAATTACTGTAAGCCTAATGGCAAGTTTTATGCCTTAAATAAAGATTTAGTTTTACTTTTTGTATTTGTAAGGTAGAACTTTAGAATACTTGTCTTTTGAAATTACAATCATAGAATGCATATTTCGAATCTCTTCTATAGGAGAAAGTTTCTCTTTTACCAAGGTGTCAAAAGCGGTAATGTCTTTTACTATAATTTTCAATAGGTTAGCTAGCTCTTCTTTGGTGAACATACCC
>CBDUPT010000217.1:0-5233 GCA_965369165.1 uncultured Flavobacteriales bacterium
GCAGCTTGTAAAGTATATGATTTTCCAATTTCTATGGATACTCTGATATTGAATGTTTGCCATGCTGGCGTTCCGTTTACAGTTGCTTGATCTTCATTGTCTTCACCAAATGGAGAATAGTCTGCTATCCATTTCCACCCTTGATATTTAGCATAAACAGCCACTGTTAATGGGTCAGAATGAACAATAAAATCAGTCCTTCCATAAAAGGGAGGGATATGAGCTAAAGGAACACCTAAAGTTGTATTTTCTCCTACAGTATAACTAAAAGAACTTTTTACACTAAACTCTTTATTTAATTTGGCTAAAAAGTTAAATGAAGTTCCATAAACAACAGCTTCATTGGCATTAATATTAGTCTGTATTTTTAGTGTTTCACCATCATAATCTAATGAATCAACACCATTAAGAGAGTAAAAGTCTCTAACAATTGCATTTTTTAAAATAGTATAATAACTAACAACGTTGATTGTTAGGTTTTCATCATCTCCAAATATTTTAGTTAATCCTAGCTCTCCATTATATGAAATTTCAGGTTTAACATTTTCATTAGGAACCATAACATAATCATCTTTAGCAAAAACTTTTCCTACATCATCTACATTGGGGCTGCGATATCCAGTTGAGAGTGAACTTTGTATTTTAAATTTTTCATCCGGATGGTATGCTATTCCAATATTTCCAGTAGCGGCACCATTAGTATTATTAATTTGAGTGAAGGGTAAATTTACAAAGGAGGTATCTTTAAAATTGGTATTTAATGCATTGAAACTATAACGAGCGCCTAAACTATAGGTAGCTTTTTCTGTAAAGTTATTTTTAAAAGAGAGATATGCTCCTCCGCTAGTTAATGTGCTGCCATTATCTGGATATCTTGTTGAGGCATTAGATATTGCTCCGGTTACAATGTCTTCTGAATAAGCAGAAGATTCAACTATGTTATGGATAGCTTCGACACCATAATACCATTGAGATTTACTATTGTTATCTTTTATGAAATCGATGTTAATACCGCCTACAACTACATCTTCTTCCCGAATTGTTCTAGTATTATTATTAAATCTACGTGTAATTCTGTCTTCATCTATTTTTTGAAAATGAGGTAAAATATTTACTTTATTAAAAAAGTTATTTTCAGTTAAAATTTCAACATTAAGAGATGTTAAAATTCTGTTTTGTGGGCCATAATACCATTCTGCCCAACTTAATTCGTTGTTATTATCAAAATCCGAAAGTTGATCATAACGAGGTACATCAGATGAGGTAGAATATTGAGCGTTTAATGTCAATTTGAATTTATCAGAAACCTTAAAAGCAATTTTTTGTAAAACATCTGTTTGACTATAACCTGTTCCAATTTGTTTAGAAAAATCAGATTTTCTCATCATAGTGTCTCTACCTTCTATACGGTCAGCATAATATTTTATAACTCCAAATTCAGGATAATCACTATCTGTAACTTTGCCCATTGTTAAATCATCAAAATTGCTAAACGTAACACTAGTAACGGATGCAATTTTTTTAAATCCTAAATTAAAATCAAAATGAAAAGTTCTTTCTGTATTAGCAGATGAATATCTAGCATATGAGCTTGCAGAATGATTATTGATAGTGTCTGTTTTTGCCCTAAACTGAGGTGTTTTAGTTTGGTAATGTACCACTCCACCAATAGCATCACTACCATAAATTACGGAGTTTGACCCATAAATAATTTCAGTATTTTCAATAATAGAATTATCTATAGTAATTGCATTTTGAAGGTGCCCACTCCTATAAATAGCATTATTCATCCTTACTCCATCAACAACCAATAGAACTCTATTTGCCTCAAATCCTCTTATAATTGGGCTTCCGCCTCCCATTTGACTTTTTTGAATGTATACACTACCACTTAACTCTAGCATTTCTGCAGAAGTTTGAGGGTTGTTAAATTTTACGGTTTTAGGATCTATCTTATCTATTGTTGCAGTATATTCTAATGCTTTTTCTTTGTCTTGTTCAGCAATCACCTCAAAAGGTTCAATGGTAATAGCTTGTTCAGTAAGATAGATAGTATTACCAATGTTTATTTTTTGAATCACAAAAGTTAAATAACCTTGGTGTGTAAAATATAAGGTGTCTTTTTTTGAAAATTCAGAGATATTTACTTTTCCTGTAGAGTCACTAACGGCAGTAATTTTCTGACTTTTATTGTAGATAAAAACTTGGTCAACACCTTGTTTGGTTTCTTTATTTAAAACTTTTATAGTTTGAGAAAAGATATTTGAACTACCTCCCAGTAGAGATATAAAAATTATGATTTTTAAAATCCAATTATGTTGATTTGATGTACTCATTTAACTTAAAACTTCCTCTAAAACAGCTAAAGACTTTAGATTTTCGAAATTACTTAAATGTAAATTATAATACTCTAATAATGCCGTTAAAACTTTTTTTCGGTCAGAATAATTTAATGAAAGGTTAGGGTTGTCAAAATTTGCATTTAAAACCTCAATTAATAAGTTGCTTGTTGTCGAATCTGTATATGCTTGATGAGGAGGTTGGTAAGATAAAAATACACCTTCTTGTAAATCGAAGAATATATGTTTTGAGTCAATCTCTTTGTTTTGAGGAGGAATTCCTAAAAAATGACAAAGTTGAGCCATAAATATTAGGTGAAAATCAGCATAATTAGTTTCTTTTAAATCAAGTACTTGTAGGGCATTATATAAAAAATCAAAAAGAGTATAGTTAGTTTCTTCTTCTTTAATTGATTTATATAGAATTTCAGCTAAAAAAAAGGCGATTGAGGTTTTGCCAATATTAAAAGGAACACTATTATAAGGAATTGCTAGTTGAATAGTTTTAATTTGTTGTAGGCCTTTTTTTTCCTTGTAATTAGCATTAATCTCAACTAATGATAATGGTTGTAAATAAACAGCTTTGTTTTTAGATTTAGCACTTCTAACACCATTTAAGATGTATGACTGCAAGCCAAATTTTTCAGTATAAATTTTAGCAATTACACTTTTTTCGGAGTACTTGAAATGATGAAGAACTATACCTTTTGTAGTAAAAAGCATTAGTTAATAAAAAGAATTTTTGCAGCAGCTTTTTTGGTTCCATCTTGGCTATACACCAGATTGAACTCTATTCCCATACATATCATTTCCATCCCAAATAGCTTGACCACCAAAAGAGGTTGTTTGATAAACAATGTTTCCGCTTATATCAGTAATTCTTACATCTGTATCTTTCACTAAACCTCTAATAGCTATTTTTCCATTAAAATCAGGCTTTACTGGGTTTGGATAAACAAATATGTTTTCAAAATCAGAATCAGGTTCTGTAGCAGTTCCTTTATAAGAGATTAATCCTTTTTCTGTTCCAATATAAACTTCTCCTGTTTTAGGATCAATAACAATATCTAGAATATTGTTGGAGAAAAGAGGGCTATTCTCAGTGGTAAAATGTTCAATTTCCTCTGTGCCGTCTTGACTCATCAAATAAACTCCCGAACTTTGTGTACCTATCCATTTCCTATTAGCGCCATCAATAGTTATCGTAGTTACAAATTCAGTTTCAAGTAATATTTGAGTTTGACCATCTTGTTGAATTAAAATTTGTTCAGCTTCAATGTTTTCATCAAAAACTTCCTCTGGTGTGTAAAACACAGAGATACCTTCATCTGTACCAATCCATATTTCCCCATCTTTATCTTGTACTATACATTCAATATGTGAACCAGGGAAATTCGAATTAGATTTTTTTCTATCGTCCGAAGGGTTATCTATAGTTCCATTGTCATCAAATATTAATATTTTATGTTGTTTTGGAGAAATAAACCATTTGTAATTATTTTCATCAATTATCATATCGGTGTAAAAATCTGAAGGAGAAGTTAAGCCAGTAAAAGAGTAGTTATACCACTTGTTTGATGCTGTTTTAACTGCAAGAGGGTTGTTTGCAGAAAAAGAACTAGTAACCCAAAGATTATTATCATCATCAAAAGCCATTGCACCTATAGCAGTAATACCATAAAAAACACTATCTAATAATGAATTTTGGCCTGTATAAATTTTGGTTACTTTATCATTATTAAATTCAAAAAGACCGTCACGCCAAGAGCCTGTATAAACCTGTGAAGGGTTAGAAGGGTTAATAGCAACGCTTACCATATCTTCAGCATCCCCTTCGTTGATATTGTCAAGTTGATTTCCAAGGTCTACCCATTCTCCGTTTACCTTATGGTTGACTAAGTTTCTATTTAAATTAATTCCATATCCCCCAGAAACAGTCCATAATTCTCCATCAATAAAATCCATGTTAAATGCGGTGGACGAATTAGGGCTGTTAGGAATAATTAACTCATTGTTCCAATTACCATATGCTCTTATTAACCCATGGAATTCATCTGCAATATAAGTTGCGTAATCTTCACCTCTAATAGCTTCAAAAGGATAGATAGGAAATTGATTTCTGAAGGTATATGTGAAATTAAGTAAGCTTAAAGTCATGTCATATGTTTCAACACCATTGCGATATGAAATAAGTAAATGATCTCTAGAAACATTTAACTTTCTAAAATTGTGACCTGCAGGGATAAATTTTTGCCAAACACCATTTGGGTTATAGTATAGGGTGTCACTATTCCAAGAAGCTGATTCTGATGTAAGGAATAAATGTTGAGCAAAGTATGCGATGTTCGAAAATATTCCTGTCGAAAATTCGGGTATTTTATTCCAAAAATTATAATTTGCTAAGTTTGGGTTGTTTTTGTCGGCAAAAAAAACACCTTCATCTGTAGCTGCATAGATTTTTGAAGTGTCAGTAGTTATTGCATTTACATTAACATATCCTCCAAAATCCCCGATATAATATGTGTCCCTGATTTCTAGTTTATCTGTATCTAAAACAACTATTCCAAAACCAGTTGAAAGATAGGCCAATTTGCCAGTTAAATAAATGTCATTAATTGCTTTATCTCCTGATATATTGCTATTTTTTATATAGGAGATATTAGTTACATTTTTGTTTTCATCAATTATGTCAAGGTTTCCGTTTTTATAGGTAACTACAATTTTATTGTTATGGGGGTTAAATTTAATTCTACTTATACCCACATCAGACAAGCTATTAACAAGACTTAAACGTTCAATACTTTGATCGCTTTTGTCATAAATAAAAAGGGCAGAATTTGTTGCGCAATAAAAAACAGAATTACCTTCCGTGACGGAAATAGCATCAGAATATG
>CBDUPT010000218.1:0-5224 GCA_965369165.1 uncultured Flavobacteriales bacterium
GTACTATGGTTATACCTTTTATGTCGTTATACTTAACCGAAGATTTAAAGTTTACTTTAAGTGATGTTGGTTGGGTAATGACTTCTTTTGGATTAGGATCTGTTTGTGGTGCATGGTTAGGAGGTAAACTAACCAACAAGTTTGGTTTTTATAAAGTAATGTTTTGGAGTTTATTTATCTCAGGCTTTATGTTTGTTGGCTTGCAATACCTGCATTCATTTATGGGGATTTGTATTGGAATTTTCTTTTTAGTACTAGTTGCAGATGCTTTTAGACCAGCATTATTTGTTGCAGTAGCTGCTTATTGTAAACCTCAAAATAGAACACGGGCTATAACTTTAATTCGTTTAGCTATAAACTTAGGGTTCTCTTTAGGGCCTGCAGCTGGTGGTGCAATTATTTTTGCGATGAGTTACGCAGGCTTGTTTTGGATAGATGGGATTACTTGTGTTGTAGCTAGTTTAATCTTTGTATATGCATTAAATGAACGAAAAGCTGGGAATGAAAAGAAAGAGGTTTCTTCGGCTGAAAAACGTTCTCCTTATAAGGATAAAGCATATTTAGTGTTTTTAGGAGCTTTGCTGTTAATAGGTTTTACATTTTTACAATATTTTTCTACAATACCATTGTATTATAATGATGTTCATCATTTAAGTGAAAAAGAAATAGGTTGGTTAATGTCATTAAATGGGATATTAATATTTTTAATAGAAATGCCTTTAGTTAGTTATTTTGAGAACGAACGTTTTTCAAAGTATAGAATACTTGTAGTAAGTACTTTGTTATTTGCTTTAAGCTTTTTTGTATTAAATATAAGTAGTTGGGTAGGTGTTTTAACTATTGGAATGTTTTTAATGTCGGTAGGAGAAATGTTGAATTTTCCATTCTTAAATTCATTCGCAATGGATAGAGCCGAGAAATATAATAATCAAGGAGATTACATGGCTTTGTTTACTATGAGTTTTTCTATCGGGCATATTTTTGGACATAATTCAGGAATGCAGTTGGTTGATGAATTTGGTTATGAGATAACTTGGTATATAATGGGATGCTTATTGGTTGTTTCGGTGTTGTTTTTGGTTTGGCTTAGAAACATTATTAAAAAAGAAAAGTAGCCATTTGGCTACTTTAATATTCTGTAAATTTTTTGTTCTAAATTAATGGGTAAGTGAAAAGTTGTAATTTCTAATTTATGGTCTTTATAGTTTACTCTTACTAATCCTTGGCAACGTTCTATATCTCTTTTTACAGGATTTAATGCTCTTTCAATACTGTTTTTAATACTGGTAACAAATGATTTTTGGATGCCATCAGTAATTTGAAAATATGAAACATCATTGTATCTTAAATCTAAATTGTCCATAACTAATAATTTTAGTGTTTGGATATAGGTTTGCAAGCATCGTACCAAAAACAAAATAGGGGGCATTAGCCCCCTATTTATAGTCCTTGCAACTAACTAATTAATTACTAGGTGTGAATACTATTGCATTTTAAAACTAACTGGCAAAGTCATTTTTACTTTTACATTTTTACCCTTATCTTTTCCTGGTGTCCATTTAGGCATTGCTTTAACAACTCTTAAAGCTTCTTTATCTAGAGGTTCTGCTGCGCTTTTTGCAACAGTCGCTTCAGTAACATTACCTTTTTCATCAACTATAAAGGCTATGTATACAACACCCGACAATCCAGTTTCTTTAGGGTATTTTATGTTTTCGCTCATATACTTTATTATGGCGTCCATACCACCTTTAAATTCAGGCATAACTTCAACATTGTCTTTAGCATCTCCTTGATTAGTTGAAACTTCTGTTGTGTTAGCAACAGCTTTTTGATTAATACTTACCGTAGCAAAAATTGCAGCTACCGGAATTACTAAAGCATACTTTAACATGCTTAAACTTTTTGTTTTTGTTGTTTTCATCATCATGATTCTCCTTTTTATTAATGGTTTATAATTAAAATTGTTTGCTAACATACTGCAATTCACACCTAGCAGTTGAGCAATAAGGACTGATGAATAATTTTCTTTGCTATTTTTTGAAGCGATACTATCCGCTATAAATTCATGATTACATTTTACTGAATATGATGCTATCCACACAAAAGGATTCCACCACATAATAACTTTTAATACCTCATATGATAATACATCTAATGAGTGCATTTGAGAAGCATGTGCTTTTTCGTGGGTAATAATTTCTTTTTTACTTTCATTATCAAGTTCTTCTGGAATATGAATAAAATGAAAGAAAGAGAATGGAGCAATATTATTTCCTTCACCTTTTTTAAGATTATTAATTCTAATTATTATTCTAGTTAAACTATATAAAAGCTTAGTGGCTAATACACAAGATATAGCTAGATATAAAATGCTAATGATATCATAAGGGTTATAAGATGTTGATGAGGTGTTATCAACAGCAACACTAGGTAAGGTAATGGCGTAGTAAGTAGTAATGGTATTTCCCCAATTTATTATGGGTAAGATAAATGAAATTGGGATAATGGCTAAAAGGTAAAATCGGTTAACCTGAAAAAAAGTAGTGTTTTTGAAAAACAAGAAATAGATTAAATACAGAAGAGTAAATAATAGCCCTACTTTTCCTATATATATTAATTGATCCATATTATTTTGTATTGTTTTTTAATAATTCGTCAATCTCATTTATATCAATATTTTTTTCCTTTACAAAAAAGGACATCATAGCTTCTACTGATCCACCAAAAAAGTTAGTTACTAGGTTATTTGTTTTTAATTTCATGTATTCATCTTTACTAATAATAGGATAGTATTGATGTGTTTTTCCAAAAGCAGTATAACTCACAAATTCTTTTTTTTCTAATATTCTTACAATTGTAGAAACCGTATTGTATGCTGGAGTTGGCTCTGGGAGCTCAGAAATTATTTCTTTCACAAAACACTTTTGCTTTTCCCATATAACAAGCATAATTTGTTCCTCTGCTTTTGTTAATTCTTTCATAGTACAAACATATAACTATGTTTTTAGTTATACAACTATTAAATTAGTTTTTGGGTGTGTTTTTTCTAAAATGTACTGTTATGAGTCAATTAACGGAAGCTAGACAAATGCTGAATTTTTAAAATTTGTATATTTAGCATATAAATTAGAGTTATGAAGAAGGTAAAAGCATTAATTCCATTATTAACATTGTTAGTAATTTTAAGTGGAGCAAAAGCTCCAAACCCTCCAGCTAAAGCTAGTAGTCTAGAAATTAAAGGGTATGTTTTTAAAGGAGATGAAAAGGTGAGTGATGCCCGTGTTAGCCTTTATCAAAATAATCAAGTTGTACAAAAAGCAATTACGAAGAAAAGTAAGTTTCAATTTATTTTGTTTAGTGATATGCGTTATATGGTGGAAATAAGCAAAGAGGGTTGTGTAACAGAAAGAATACAAATTTCTACTAAAGAAAAAACTGAATTTTCTGGTAAGTATCTTTATGAGTTTAAAGTAGATTTAATGGATTTGAAAAAATTTAAAGGTGTAGATATTTCAGATCTCGATTTTCCTACAGCTTTAATAAAGTATGATACTAAGGAAGGAGAATATTTACATGATTTATCCTATAGTCAACAAGTAAAAGATGAGTTAAAAAAGTTGAAAGCTGAAGCTAGAAAAAAGTAATTATTTTAAAGCTTTTATAATAGCGTATGGTCCCATTCGGCTTTGTACATGAGTTAGGTTTTCATCACAATGGTCCCACATCCCATCTTTTATCTCAACTTCAACACTAATCCCTTTTCCAATATACGGTTCTAAATCTTCATGAGTTAAATTACCCTCACATAGTTTAATAAAATAATCTTGTACAGAGCATCTTAAATAAAGTTCTTTGAAAACAGCAATTTTTCCTCCTTTATTTACAAATTCTTTTTCGATTAATTGGCAATGATAAATGTTTGGTGTTGCGTTTTCTTTAGAAATGGATTGAGATTTTTCAACCGTAACATTTTCGGTATTATTACATCCAAAAATGAATAATAAAAAAAATATGTAGGTCAGTTGTTTCATATTTTAACTCCAATAACGCAGACATCATCAATTTGTTCTAAATCACCTCTCCAGTTTTCAAAAGTATCATTTAATACTTTTTTTTGTTGGTCTAAAGGAAGATGAGATATTTTTAATAATAAGTTTTTAAATTGCTTATACATGAATTTTTTTCCTTTTGGCCCACCAAACTGATCTGCATAACCATCTGAAAAAAGATAAATACAATCATCCTTTTTTAAACTAATGACATGATTTGTGAAATTTGATTCTTTATGATGCTTCCCAATATGTTGTTTATCTCCTTTAATTTCTATTAGTTCATTTTCTCTTATAATATATAAAGGATTATTGGCACCAGAAAACTGAAGCTGCTTTGTAGAGAAATTAATAGCACAAAGTGCGATATCCATTCCGTCCTTAACATTATTGCTCTCAGTTTCAAATCTTTTTTTCACAAAGTCTCTAGTTGTATCTAACAAAATACCAGGGGTAATAGAATATTTTTGTTCTAATCCATGATTGAGGGCGTTAGAACAAACTACAGAAACCATTGCTCTGCTGCAAAAAAAATTTCGTTATTTACTTTTTCCATCCAGTAAAAATCTCCAGCTACAATATCTTTTGGTTTATACAATACAAATGAATTAGGTAAATGTTTATTAAAAATCTCATTACTAGGTAGAATAGCAGCCTGAATTCTTTTAGCATAGGTAATGCTATCGGTTATTTCATTATTTTTTTCTTCTAATAATATTTTTTGATGATTGATTTTAGCACTAAGTTTTCGAGCTCTAATAAAAATAAAGATGACGAATGCTATAATAACTAGACAAAGTATTACTACAAATATCAATTGAGAGACTCTAGATTTAGCATTTAATGTATTTAATTGTTCACTTTTAATATCTAACTCTTGCTGTGCAATTATTTTTTGATTTTCACTTAAAGCTAATTCTGTTTCAATTTCATTGATTTTATTAATTCTTTCAATATTGTATATCTCCGTTTCAATACTATCATTTATTACTTTGGCTAAATATGCACTTTTATAATCACCTTTTGTTTCATATAGTTTTATAAGTAAAAGGTAAGATTCATTTGTTTCATGCATTAAGTTATTGCTAGTTGCAATAGCAATACTTTTAAATAAATGGTTTTCAGCATTTTTATAATCTTTTTGAGCAAAATAAGTTTCGGCCATTTCCATA
>CBDUPT010000219.1:0-5179 GCA_965369165.1 uncultured Flavobacteriales bacterium
CCAAATTGTAGATACGTTTGTTACGATCCAACTTTAGATGGTAATAATGGTGGTTTTTGGGTAGGTCAATATGCTACAGCAATTACTGCTGTAAGTATGTCAGGAGCAACTTTATCTACAATTCCTGCTGGAACTCATGGTTTATCAGGGATTTATGGTTTAGCTTATGATCCTTACTCTACTGGTGGCCCTTATTTATGGGCATTTGACCAAGGTGGTAATGGTGCTGACATTGTTCAATTGAATATGTCAGGAACTCCTACAGGTGTAGTACATGATGCCACTCTTGATTTACAAGGTGGAAACACAGGTATTGCTGGTGGATTATTTATTTGTAACAATTATGTAACAGGTAAAAATTCTATGATTGGTATGTGTCAAGGAGCTTCTTTATTTTCTTATGAACTAGCTGACCCATTAGCAATTGATGCTCAAATGGATGCGCTTACTTTCGGTAAATATGTGACAGCTGGTAATGTAAATATTACTGGAACTGTTAGAAATACGGGTTTAAACACTATTACATCTATGGATATTTCTTATGATGCAGGTAGTGGTCCAGTAAACCAAAACTTTTCTGTAAATATTCCTACAAATGGAACTTACAACTTTACTCATGGAACTCCATTAGTTGCTGTTGCTGGTAACTCATACAATGTTACTGTTACTGTTACCTTAACTGGCGATATGAATAGTGCAAACAATTCTTTAACAACTTCTACAACTGCTTTAACATCAGTTCCTGCTAAAGTTAATGTTGGTGAAGAAAGAACTGGCACATGGTGTGGATGGTGTCCAAGAGGTGCTGTTGGGTTAGCTAACATGGAAACTCAATCTGATTTTATTGGTATTGCTATTCACAACAATGATGCAATGGCTATAACAGCTTATGACAATGGTATTAACGCATATATCCCACCTTCTTTCCCTGGTGGAGCTGTTGATAGAGTTTTTGAAGGTGACCCAAATGCTTCAAGCTTTTTAAGCATGCACAACCAAAGAAAAACAGCTACTGTACCATGTGATGTTAAAAACATCGTTGCAAATTTAAGTGGTTCTCAAATTACTGTTTCTGCTGACTCTGAGTGGTACGGATCTATTACTGGAAACTTCAGATTATCTTGTGTAATTACTGAAGATGATTTTAATAGTACTGGACAAACAAATTATTATAGCGGTGGTGGAAATGGACCTATGGCTTTTCCAGCTGGGAAAAACAACTCTTACGATTTTGGTGGAACTACTGCACCAGGAACTGTACCTTCTACTGCTTTCTTAGGATATGACCATGTTGCTCAATCATTATCTAGTAACGATATCTTAGGTACACCAAATAGTTTACCTTCTGGAACTGTTCCTGTTGGAGTTCATTCGTTTACATTCCCTGCAGTAAGTTCTACTGTTGTAAATAACTATCAAAATGCACATGCTGTTGTTATGGTAATTGATGCTAGCACTGGAGAAATTTTAAATGCTGATGTTGCTCCTATCACTACTGCTACTGCAATTAGTGAAGTAGAAGGTGTTAAACATAAATTAAATGTTTACCCTAACCCTACTAATAACATTGCTAACATTACATTTAATTTAGCTAAAGAAAGTACAGTTAGCTTAAATGTATATAACGCCATTGGTAAATTAGTTTACACTGAAAACGGTGGTGTTATGAATGCTGGAAACCATAAATTTATTTTAGACGGAAGTAACTTAAATAGTGGTTTTTACTTTGTTAATTTAACTATTGATGGTAAAGTAATTACTAAGAAAGTTTCTTTATTGAAATAAGTATTATATAACCAATAAAAAGAATCAGTAGTCTGGCATTATTCTTGCCAATCGCTACTGATTCTTTATTTAAAATATATACAACATGAAAAAATTAATTCTATTTAGTACTATCGCTTTTTTAAGTTTATCTGTATTCGCTCAAAAAGAGTCTAGAACTGTTCCTTCAGTAAACCTAAAAGATATGGAAGGTAACACCGTTAATACAAAAGAATTTAACAACGATGGAAAACCAATGATTATAAATTTTTGGGCAACTTGGTGTACACCTTGCAAGAGAGAGCTAAATAATATTGCAGAAGTATATGATGAATGGGTTGAAGAAACTGGTGTAAAATTAATAGCTGTTTCTATTGATGACTCTAGAAATGCTGGTAAAGTTTCTCCATATGTAAATGGAAAAGGTTGGGAATATGAGGTTTATATAGATGCCAACCAAGATTTTCAAAGAGCCATAGGTTTTCAAAACCCTCCTTTTACTTGTATAGTAGATGGTAACGGAAAAATTGTTTGGACACATACTGGATATCAAGAAGGAGATGAGGAACAGTTAATTGAAGCTGTTAAAAAATTAATTGCTGGAGAAAGTTTAGAAGAGCACTAATAAGAATTCAATAATATTTAGAATAAGCCCGATTTTTTTATAATTTCGGGCTTATTTTTATACCTAGATTCAACTACAATTTTAAAAATGAATATCAATAAATCAACACTATTTAGCATATCAATTTTGCTAACAAGCTTGTCGTTTTCTCAAAACATTGACCAAGTATTATCAAGAGGTGAAGTCCACGGAAGTTTTCAAATGGACATGCAATATTATCAGGAAGATAGTTTAATTGGTGCCCAAGAAGTTCCTGAAGATGTTTTGATGAATGGATTTGCTAACATCAATTATACTAATGGTAATTTTTCTGCGGGTTTTAGATATGAGAGTTATTTAAATACAATGCTTGGTTTCCCTACTGGCTATAAAGGTAATGGTATTGGTTATAAATATGCTTCATATACAAATGATGATATGACTGTTACTGTTGGTAATTATTATGAGCAATTTGGTAATGGTCTAATATTTAGAACATACGAAGCTAGAGGTTTGGGTTACGACAATGCTATGGAAGGAATTCGCATAAATTATAAACTTGCAGAAGGACTTTTTGTGAAAGGGATTATAGGTAAACAACGACTTTATTTTGAAACAGGAGAAGGAGTGATTAGAGGATTTGATGGAGAGTTAATGTTGAATGATTTTATTGGAGGTAAATTTGCTGAATCCAAAACTAAATTAACTCTTGGAGGTAGTTTTATTAGTAAATATCAGGTGGATCAAAGTGCTCAACTTAATTTACCAGAAAATGTAGGGGCTTCTGCCGGTAGATTTACTTTACAGCGAGGTAAGGTTAGGTTAACTGGTGAATACGCTAGAAAAATTAATGACCCTTCTGCAGACAACAACTTTATTTATAAAGAAGGTGAAGCCTTTTTTGCTGAAACAGGTTATTTTACTAAAGGATTTGGGCTAACCTTATCTGCAAAAGGAGTGGATAATATGAGTTTTCGATCGGATAGAAATGCTGCTTTAACAGATCTTCAAATTAACTACTTACCTGCCCTTACTAGACAGCATACATACAACTTACTTGCAACTCTTTACCCTTACGCAACACAACCAAATGGAGAGATTGCTTTTCAAGGAGAAATGGTTTATAAATTTAAAAAGAAATCCCTTTTAGGAGGTAAATATGGAACTGGTATATTAATAAACTATTCTACAGTATACAATATAGATTCAACGGCAATAGCAGCACCTGATACTGCTTTATTAGGCTATGAATCAAATATTTTTACTTTAGGAGATGAAAAATATTATGAAGAACTTAATATTGAAATAAGTAAAAAATTCAATAAAAAATTAAAAGGTATCTTCACATATTCTAACATGGTGTTTAACCAAGCTGTTATTCAAGGAAAACCTCCACAAGATTACCCTACTGTTTATGCAAACATAGGTGTAATAGACCTTACATATAAAATAAATAAAAAACATGCTATTAGAACTGAAGTACAAGGACTTTTCACTAAGCAAGACCAACAAGATTGGGCAACTGTTTTAATTGAGTACACATATTCACCTCATTGGTTTTTAGCAGTAATGGATCAGTATAATTATGGTAACAAATATGAAGACAAACAAATACATTATTACTTTGTATCTGCAGGATATATTAAAGGTACCAATCGTATCCAACTTGGATATGGTAAACAAAGAGCAGGTATTTTCTGTGTAGGTGGTGTATGTAGAAATGTCCCAGCAGCAAGTGGTTTAACTTTAAGTATAACAAGTAGCTTTTAAGTTACATACATATAACTATTATGAAAAAAACTATATTTATAATATCATTAATATCAATAGCTTTTTATAGCTGTGATAAGGTTGATAACCCAATTCCAGACAACTTTGTAGGAACCGAAGGCATTATTTGGGATGACTCTTTATATATTGAATCATCACCTACGATGAGAAAAATTATTATTGAAGAATTTACTGGCCAAATGTGTACATTTTGTCCAGATGGAGCAAGAGAAATTGAACGATTAGATTCTATCTATACTAATCAATTCATTCCAATATCAATTCATGCTGGAGCTTTTGCTGATCCAAATAATGGAGCACCTAATGATTTCAGAACTGAAGCAGGAACTGCATATAAGAATACTTTTGGAGCTTCTAGCTACCCAGCAGGAACAGTTTCTAGATTAAATAATGCTGCCGTTTCAGGTAACTCTCAATGGGAAACAGATATTCTTTCTATAAAAAATGATGCCCCAAAAGTGAGTATTGGGCTATCTACTTTATATGATGATTCTACTAGAACCTTAAAAACTATTGTAAATACAGAATGGCTATCATCTGAAACAGGTACATTTAATATACAAGTTTATTTACTTGAAGATAGTATAGTAGCTTATCAGCTTGACAACAGTGTTCATATCCAAAATTATACTCACAGACACATGCTTAGAAAAGCAATTAATGGAACATGGGGTACACCAATACCAAGCTCTAACTTAGGTGATATTGATACTCAAGATTTTGCAATAGAATTAGATAGTGGATGGGATAAAGATCATTGCATTGTAGTTGTTCACGTTTATAAAGTTGCTCCTGATTATGAAATAATACAAGCTGAAGAACTTCATATTGTAGAAAGTCATTAATCGATAATTATAATATTGTAGAAGCCTCTGAAAATTTTCAGGGGCTTTTTTCATTATCTTTGAAAAATGAAAAACTATTTAATAATCATATTTGCATTATCAAGTTTATCCTTATCGGGACAAACTTTTAAAGCAGGATTGTTAGCTGGGTTAAGTGGTTCTCAAATTGAAGGCG
>CBDUPT010000220.1:0-5173 GCA_965369165.1 uncultured Flavobacteriales bacterium
AGTATTTAAAGTTCAGATTGGAGCCTTCAGAAACCCAATTCCACAAAATCATTTTAAAGGTTTTGCACCAATTATGGCTGAAGATGCAGGTAATGGAATTACTCGTTATACTGCTGGATTATTTACAGGTATTAATATGGCGGTAGAAGCTAAAAACTCTATTAGAAGTATAGGTTATAATGACGCTTTTGTTGTTGCCTTTTATAATGGAGAAAGAATAAGTATTGCTAAAGCAAGAGAAATGATGGGAGAGGAGCTTGTTGTTGACAATTCTTCAAATGAAAATAATAACTCAACTGAAAATACATCAACTGAGAATAACAATACAGTAGAGAATAATTCAAATAATGAGCAGCCAGTTACAAATAACCAACCTCAAACTGAAGAGGTAAAAGATGGTGTTTCAACTGATGTTAGAAATATTGATGGAGTATTTTATGCAATACAAGTAGGAGTTTATTCTAAACCTGTAACTGCTGGTCAGCTCAATAATGTAAGTCCTTTAAATAGTGAAAGATTGGCAAATGGTTTAATTAGATATACTTCTGGAATATATAAAAACATAACTGATGCTAATACTGCAAAAGATAGGATTAGAGGTGTAGGAATTACGGATGCTTTTGTTGTAGCATATAATGGTGGTCAAAAAATTACAGTTGCTAAAGCAAATGAAATGTTATCGGGTAACATAACTAATAATAATACTTCTAACGATAATAACCCTGGTTTAGTAGTGCCAGACGATATTGAGGAAGATGATGTTGAAGACAATGAAACAACTAACGAAGTTGAAGATATTGAAACTCCAGCTACTAACGAAACAGAAACTGTTGATACTGAAGATGAAGAAAATACAGAAAAACCAACTATCAACTCTACAAATAGTGAAGAATTGAATATAGAGTTTAAAGTGAAGCTAGGTGAATATGAAGAGGATGTTCCGGTTGAAGAGGCTGAGATTTTCTTAAAACTTACAGGTAGAGGTGTAAAAAATTATGAGGAGGGTGATAAAACAATTTATACGATAGGGTCGTTTAATGATTATCAACCTGCATTAGATATGCAAATTGAAATGAAAGAGATGGGCGTTCAAAATCCTAAAACAATTGTTTTTAGAGATGGAACAGAAATTTCTGTTGAAGAAGCTTTAGAATTAATTAAAAATAATCAATAGAATGAGTACAGAAACATTAACTCAAGAAGATGTTGTTCTACAAGAGCAAACAGTTAAAGAACATAATTTAGTTTTATTTAACGATAACGTAAATACGTTTGATCATGTTATTGATTTACTAATCAAAGTATGCGATCATGAAGCAATACAAGCTGAACAATGTGCTACCTTAGTACATTACGCAGGAAAATGTGCAGTTAAAAAAGGAGAGTTCGATTACCTAAAAACATTAGGTGAAATACTTGCTGATAACGGATTAACAGTTGAAATAAACTAATATATATTTTCTTTAAGATGATTAAACAAAAACTGACAATTGCTTTAGTAGCAGTATCTTTAATAATATTTTCATGTGCTAAAGTGCCTATTTCTGGGCGTAAGCAAGTTACAATGGTGCCGTCAAGTCAAATGATGAGTATGAGTTTTTCTCAGTACGATCAATTTTTAACCGAGAATAAACCAGTTCCAGATACTGATGAAAGAACACAGTTGGTGAAACGTGTCGGTCAACGAATTCAAGTTGCTGTAGAAAAGTACATGAAAGACAATAACATGTCTAATAGAATTAAAAACTATGCATGGGATTTTAATTTAGTAGACCAAAATATGGTTAATGCATGGTGTATGCCAGGAGGGAAAGTTGTTTTTTATACAGGTATTTTACCTATAACAAAAACAGAAGCTGGATTAGCTGTAGTTATGGGGCACGAAATTGCACATGCAATTGCTAAGCATGGTAATGAACGTATGAGTCAAGGAATATTAGCACAAGCTGGTACAATGAGTGTTGCTGCTTTTATGCGAGAAAAACCTGAAGCTACACAAGCTTTATTAATGGGAGCTATAGGTGCAGGAACACAAGTTGGGATGTTAGCTTTTGGTAGAAACCAAGAAAGTGAAGCTGATAAACTAGGTATGGTGTTTATGGCAATGGCAGGTTACCAACCAAGCGAAGCAATTCCTTTTTGGGAAAGAATGAAAGCTGCTGGAGGTGGTGGTGGAACGCCTGAGTTTTTAAGTACACACCCAAGCCATGATACGCGTATTGAACGTATTAAAGAATGGTTGCCAACTGCTCAAAGTTATTATTCAAAGGCACAGTAAGGGTTGAGACTCTTTTCTTTAAGAACTTAGCTTATTAAAATTAATTTGCCTTATGTGTAATTTTCAGAAAATAGTAATAGCTAAGTTTCTTATATTATTTCCTTTTATCATTTTTTCTCAAACAGATACCACTTTGGAAGATGTTGTTGTTAAGATTTATAATGAGTCAAGTGTTATAATTAAGACAGATTATAAACTAAATGATACACTTTTTACAGGTAAAAACTATCAAAATTGTAAGTGTATAGATACGAATTCGTTGAAAAATGATTCTTGTTATTATCTGTTATATTATACTGATGGGAATCTAGAATTTCAACAAGGATTTTATGAAGATAATAGTAAAATGTCCGAATATAGTTTTAGTTCAGGGAGAAAGAACGGTTCTTGGATGGAATGGTATCGGGGAGGTCAGAAGAAAATGGATTTTTTTTATAGTACTGTGTATAATTATCCACTAGGTATGACTTGGTATAAGAATGGGCAAAAAAAAGTTGAATACGTATACTTTGAGGATTATGGGATAGTAAAAGAATGGTTTGATAATGGTCAATTAAAACTTGAAGCAGATATGAATTTCGATGGTTCATCTAGGTCTTATACTAAAAGCTGGTGTGAAAATGGTGTGATAACTCAAGACTTAAAACTAAATCAAGGTAAAACTCCTTTCCATGATTATGATTGCAAAGGACGATTAATTGCAGAAGGTACAAATATTGATTTTTCACTTTTTTGGGTTGGAACAAAAACTGTTTATTATTCAAATGGGCAGAAATTTAAAGAAATGATATTCGAAGATGGTTTTACTAGAGAAGAAGCTAACATTAAAACAGGTTTATGGAAATATTGGGATGAAAAAGGGAGGTTAATTAAAGAGGAAGCTTACGAGGCTAATGAACTGATATTTGTGAGAGAGTATTAATATCCAAATTCTACAAATCCAATCAATTCCACAAACGGTTTCTTTCCAATTTGTATTTTCAGTAGTTTTGAAGCTATGAGAAATGTAGGTGCTTTATTATTGTTGTTAATTGTTTCTGTTGGCCTTGCTCAGCAGCCTAAACAATTATCTTCTTCAGAAATTTATCAAAAAATACAAAAGCTAAATGTATTAGGTAATGTATTGTATTTGGCAGCACACCCTGATGATGAAAACACACGTTTTATAGCCTACTCGGCTAATGAAAAACTCTTTAATACAGCTTATTTATCACTAACTCGTGGAGATGGTGGACAAAACCTTATTGGTACTGAAATTCGTGAAGAATTAGGAATTATCAGAACACAAGAATTGTTAGCTGCTCGTAGAACAGATGGCGGACAACAATTTTTTAGTAGAGCCAATGATTTTGGTTACTCAAAAACTCCCGAAGAAACTTTAAAAATTTGGGATAAGGATAAAATTTTAGCGGATGTAGTTTGGGTTATTCGTAAGTTCAGACCAGATGTAATTGTTTGTCGTTTTCCAACTGATGGTGGCGGAGGTCACGGTCATCATACCGCTTCAGCTTTATTAGGTGTAGAAGCCTTTAAAAAAGCTGCTACAGAACAATTAAAGTATGTAGATACATGGCAAGCAAAACGTATTGTTTTTAACACTGGTCGTTGGTGGAATCCAGATATTTCAGCAGATGATGAAGGTGTTGTTGCTGAAGATATAGGACAATACAATGAGTTATTAGGAACTTCATGCAATGAGATTGCTGCTAAAAGTCGCACAATGCACAAAAGTCAAGGTTTTGGTTCAACAGGAACAAGAGGTGAGCAACTAGAGTATTTTGAACATCTAAAAGGAGAGGAAGCAAAAGAGTCTTTATTTGATGGTATTAATTCGTCATGGAGCAGGTTAAAAGGTTATGACTATATCGGTAAGTTTATTAATGATATAAGTGTTAATTATGATTTAAATAACCCTGAAAAAAGTATTCCATTATTAGTTAAACTTAAAAATGAGTTAACAAAAATCAGTGATACTTTTTGGAAAAAGAAAAAAGTCGCAGAAGTTGACGAATTGATTAAACAATGTATTGGTTTGTATATCGAAGCTAAAGCAGATAATTATTATGCTACCAATGGCGATTCTGTTAAAGTTTCTTTTGAGTTGATTAATAGAAGTTTACCCGAATTGAAAATTAAATCGATTACAGCTAAAGCAATTGGTTATAATTCTGATAAAGAACAAAAACTATTAAAAAACGAAAACATTAGCATTGAGAAAGCGTTTCAAGTCCCAAATAATTTACCAATTTCTCAACCTTATTGGTTGCAAAAAGAAGGGACTTTAGGGACTTATAATGTTAGTGACCAATTAACCATAGGTAAGCCAGAAAATGATGCTGCTGTCAATTTTACTGTTGTTATAGATATTAGTGGGACAGAGATAACTTACAATTATCCGTTAATTTATAAATGGAATGACCCTGTAAATGGAGAATCTCATAGACCATTTGTAGTTGTACCTCCTGTGTTTGTTAATTTTTCGGAAGAATTACAATTGTTTTCTAACATAGAAGGAAGAGAAATGGAATTAACTGTAAAAGCAACAACTCAAAATTTAAAAGCTCAATTAAACTTATTAGCTCCTAAAGGATGGAAATTAACGCAAACTACATTTGATATTGAATTAGCTAAAAAAGGAGAGGAGCAAAAAATAAAAGTAACACTAACTCCTTCTGCGGAAGCTAAAATAGGTGATTTAAAAGCTGAGTTAGTTGTAGGTGGGAAAAATTACAACCAAGCGTTAAAGACCATTACTTACGATCATATTCCTACTCAAATATACATGCCGCAAGCAAAAGCTAAATTGGTGTTTGTTGATTTAAAAACCAAAGGTAAAAAAATAGGTTATTTTGCAGGTGCGGGAGATAAAATTCCAGAAGCATTAACTAACATTGG
>CBDUPT010000221.1:0-5085 GCA_965369165.1 uncultured Flavobacteriales bacterium
CTTCAATATAATTATTTAATTCTTCAATACTACTTTCAAACTCAAAAGCATCATTAACCTTGTAATAATTACCAATATCATAAGTATAACCGTATGCAAATTTAGCGTAATCTAGTCTAGTATCTTCAAAATCAAAAAGCTCAATTATTTGTTTCGCTTGGTCAGAAGTTAAGCAATTTGTTTTTGTAATTTGTTTAGCTAAAGTTAATTTGCTATCAGAAAAATCTTTCGAAGAAATAGAAGTTTTAGCAGAGTTAAAATCATTTGAACTCATTGGGTAAGCACAACCAACAGGACCAGAATATCCAGGCATTACATTATGCTGATTGTTAACTACAACAGTTTCTGTAGGTACATTTTCAGTATATGTTGAAGAACTTGAAGTTGTAACGGTTGTTGTTTCAGTATAAGATGTTGTGCTAGTAGCATCAGTATTCATCCCAGCATCGTTAACATTAACATTAACATTCATACTTGCACCACCAACATTAACATTCATAGAAACATTTTCTTGATTTGTTCCTACTGTTGCATTACCACCATTAACATTTGTAGTTGTAGAGGTTGTAACAGTTTCTGTAACAACAGTAGTTGGTGCTGGCGCAGGTGGAGTTGTAGAATAAGTCATTACGGTTTGAGTAGGAGCTGGGGCAGGTGCTTGTGCAATAGGAACTAACCCATTTGCACGCATAACATAAACACCTTTCTTATTCTTTTTAATGTTAAAAGTATATTCGGAATTGTTTTCCATCATGTAAATTGATTTGTTAATCGATGGGTACTGAGTGTTTTCAAAATTAATAGCTACTTTATAGTTACCTTCAAAATTTAAGTCGGTAACCTTAACATTAGTTGAGTAATCTAAATTTTGTAAAATACCATTTACTGTAACTTGAAATTTTTGACCATCTTGGTTAAAAAATACTGCATTACATTTTTGAGCATTTGCTGAAGTGAATATCGCTACAACAAATAAAAGTGATAAAATTTTTTTCATAAGGTTTAATTTTTGTTTAATCCGGTTTTGCAATTTGTATGCCAATGTGTTTTTTCAATTCTTCTCTACTATTTTCAAATGTAAGTAACTCATTTAGTTGGAGATAGTTTTATAAATCAAAGGCGTAAATATACATAAATTTAACAAAGTAAAGTTTTGTTTATTTATATTCAAATCGAACAATTTAATATTTTTTTTGTTCGACTATAAAACATATTGAATCCATCTCTTGAATAGTTATTTGAACCTTTCAAAGGTTATTATCTTCAAATGCTTCTTCAATAACTTTTATTTAATTTTAAGGGGATTTAATAAATAAAACGAGAGCACAAAATTTCTCTCTCGTTTAAAAAAAGATTATCTAAAGACTATTTTATTTTAACTTCTTTTAATGTCAATAAATTAACAGGGTTAATTCCTAAATTAACTATGTTTTTTCTTGTAAGCCTAACTACTTGGTCGTAGTATAACGGAATAATAGGAGCCTCTTCAATTACAATTTTATCCATTTGCTGGTAATAGTGGTAACGTGTAGAGTCATTTGTTTCTGATTGAGCCATTTCGTACAACTTATCAAAGTCATAGTTTTTAAAGTGTGTATAATTTGGCCCATGTGGTGTAAAGTTTTTACTATAAAATAAAGCCAAGTAGTTTTCTGCATCTGGGTAATCTGCTATCCAAGATTTTCTAAAAAAGTTTAGCTTAGAGCGAGCTACTAATTCTCTATGTGTTGGGCCAGGTAATATGTCAACTTGAATAGTTATTCCTATTTCACCTAATTGATGTTGCATAAACTCACATAAATCTAGGTATTGAGCAGTTGTAAATAATTTAATTGGAGGTAACCCTTCACCACCAGGATAACCAGCAGTAAAAAGTAATTCTCTCGCTTTTTCAGGATTGTAATCATACCCTTTTACAACAGTTTCATTAAAAGATGGAAGTCCTTTTGGGACAAACCCAGCTGTTGCAGGTGTTCCGATATTTTGGCGTAAATAAGCAATCATCTGATTTCTGTCAAAGCCATAATTAATAGCTTGTCTAATTAACTTGTGTTTTAATGGACTATTTTTTACTAAGTCTAATTCTTCATCAACTAAAATTCCTAAATATTCAGTATTTAAGTAAGGGTGAGTTAGCATGGTAATTTCATCAGAGAACTTATCCTTAAGCGTTCCTTTGTTGGTAAATATTTCTTCTTTATTATCTCCTTCTCGTCCAGATATAAAATCTAAGTCACCTTTTAAAAAGTTTAAAAACTCTACTTCTTCATCTTTAATAAAAGTTATTGAAACACCATCAATGTATGGTAGACTAACACCATTAGCATCTTTTTCAAAATAATTTTCATTTTTTAAGAAAACCATTTTTTGACCTTCACTCCACATTTTAAATTGAAAAGGACCAGTTCCAACGGGATTGTTTCGGTAATCATTTTTGTAGTACTCTATTATTTCTTTTGCTACTACAGAGCAGTATTGCATTGTTAAAATGCCTAAGAAGGGAGGGAAAGGTTTTGATAAATAGATTTTAAATGTTGTATCATCAATAGCTTCAAAAGCTTTAAAGCCATGTTCTTCAATATAATCTACATTGTTAAAAATCCAAGCTCCTGGAGATGCAACTTTCTCAGATAATATCCTATTAAAGCTATACTCAAAATCAAAAGCTGTAACCGTTCTTCCTTTTCCTCCTTCAAAATGCTCATTGTCATGAAATTTAACATCATGTCTTAAGTTAAAGGTGTAGGTTTTTCCATCTTCTGAGATGTCCCAACTTTTTGCAATACATGGTGTAACTCTTAATTCGTCATCCATTTGTACTAACCCATTGTATAAATGATTACAAGCCCAAATGTTTTCAATATTTCTACTAAATGCAGGGTCTAGAGAAGTAATTCCTTCAGATTCGTTATACCTGAATATTTTCTTCCCAGCCATTTTGTCTTTACTCTCGCCACCGCAAGAAATAAAAATGATAGATGCCAATATTAAAAGAAAAGTAAGTTTAAACCTAGTCATAACATATAGTTTTATACTGTAATGATAATAAAACTATATAACCAGATTAATAGGGCGGATACGTTCTTTTTAACACGGTTTTGTTAAACAAGCATAATTTTAAACTAAAGAAATGATAGTGCATTTTCTGTAGGTATTATTAATTTAGCTTGAATATTAAGTTACAATTTGAGTCCAGAATTAATTATATCAACTACTATCATTGCTGTTGCCTACATTATTGGTAAGTATCAACAAAAAAATGGGTATTCTTTTTCTAAATCATTTATCGGAGCAATAATTGGATTAACAGGTTTGGCGTTGTTAGCCTATAAAGCTTTTGGTTAACGTGTTTTTATCTGTTTTGTTGCGTGGTTTATCACGTAATTTAGCAAATAAAAATCGAATAGAAAATATGCGAGGATTTTTGTAAGTAGGTGAGTACTAGTAATGAATTATATAGGTTGTTGGCAGTAGTTTTTTATTTGTCCCTTCCAAATTCAAGTTGTCGCTTGTATTCTTTTTCGTCAAAATAACCGTTTGATTCTTGGATTAACCCTTCCTCATTTATAGTCCATTCTTCAAATCCGTTAATATTTACTTTGTTGCCAGTTCCATCTGGTCCATTATTAGTTCCAGTAAGTGTCCAATGAAATTTTATTTTGTCTTTGTTGGTAGTCAGACTGTCCAGTGAAACAACCATATCAGGAAAAGCATCCATAAAACTTTTAGCAACATTTGTTATCGCTTCTGTACCTTTCGCTGGTATACCATCATTTATCTGTAAAACACCATCTTCAGCGAAAAAGTAGGAGACAAAATTGGGTCTTTGGCTGCACCATACTTGTGCATAACTCTTAGCAAAAACCTCTAAATCAAACTTTTTCAACTCTTCTGGTAATTGTGTATTTGTGAATGAGATGTTAATAAATCTCCATTCACCATCTTCCTTTATTAGGGTGAAATTGTCAATGTTATTTGTCCGTGGAACACCATATGAATGTAAGGTGGCATCAGCCCAAACAAAAGCGATTTGTCCTTTGTTTATTAAGATTTTGTATTCATTCACAGGTTCGTAAAAGGGCTTCCGTTCTCGGTTTTTTTGTGATTCAAAATATTCGCCAATTGTGATTACGGAATTTTTCGAAACTCCATCTCGAACTATAGCACTTCCCAAATTTGCCTTGTTTGAAACTATGGATTCTAAAGTCTGAAAGTCAGAATTACCCACAGCAAATAAGAGCTTCTCTACAAGGGCTATTAGCTCTTGTTCCTCCGCATTCCAAGTATTTTCTTTTTGGGCTTCTACAATCTTTTCAGTCTGTTTAGTTTTATTTGGATTAGACTGACAACTAAAAAATAAGCTAGAAATAATTACAAGAGATAATATTTTAATACTTAATGTTCTTTTCATAATTGGATTTTTTAATTGTTGCCAACGTTCTCGCATATGACCTGCGCTGATAATGAGTCACAAGAGTTACACGAAAATTTATTCAATTGAAAGGTAATAAATTTTTGGGTATAGCCAGAGGCGTGGGTTATATGCGTTGTTGTAACACGTTTTTTTATTCAGTTTCCCGATATAAAATCGGTAGTTTTATGTCATTAATATTTTGTTCGGTCAGATAGTAAAAATGTTTTCCCCAACCATTGTCAAATCCCAAAATTCCATATGTCCGATTGAAAAGCAATGCTCCCATTCCGTCAATCATTTCTTCGGTCAAATTGTATTGGTCAAATTTGAAATCAGCTTGAAATTCATTTTTAATACTTATTCCAAATTCATCTGGTCCGAAAAATAAATTTCCATTGTGTTTTAAATAACGGAAGCTCATATTTTTTGTCGTGTCAGTTTTGTTCTTATAGTTATAAATTAAAACGCTGTCCTTTTCTCTAATGATTAGTTCGTAAGGCATTTTCTTTTTGATTGAATCAAATTCATAAACTATTAAATTCCGTAATTCAGTTCGAGTCGGATATTCCGTACTCTTTATTCCTTCAATATTTTCCGCTCTTTTTCCCATTGAAGTTCCGATAAAAATCGTAATTCCGATTAATACTAAACCTCCAATTCCGAGTACGATT
>CBDUPT010000222.1:0-5069 GCA_965369165.1 uncultured Flavobacteriales bacterium
CAGATTCACCTTTAGGAGTAATCTTACCAATTAAGATATCACCTTCACTAACTTCTGCACCAATTCTAATAATTCCGTTTTCATCTAAATCTCTAGTAGCATCTTCACTAACGTTAGGAATATCAGCGGTTAATTCTTCTAAACCTCTTTTTGTATCTCTAACTTCTAAAGAAAATTCTTCGATATGAATAGAAGTAAAGATATCATCTTTAACTACTTTTTCAGAAATTACAATCGCATCCTCAAAGTTATATCCTTTCCATGGCATAAATGCTACTTTAAGGTTTCTTCCTAATGCAAGCTCACCATTTTGAGTAGCATAACCTTCACATAAAACTTGACCCTTAGTTACTTTCTGTCCTTTTTCTACAATAGGAGATAAGTTAACACAAGTGTTCTGGTTAGTTTTTTGGAAGTTAGCTAAGTTATAAGATTTTGCATCTCCGTTAAAGCTAACTAATTGCTCGTCTTTTGTTCTATTATATTTAATAGTAATTGTCTTAGAATCTACATAATCAACAACCCCATCAGCTTCAGCATTAATTAAAACTCTTGAATCTTCAGCAACACGAGCCTCAAGACCTGTTCCTACAATTGGAGATTCAGCATTTAATAATGGAACTGCTTGACGCATCATATTAGATCCCATCAAGGCTCTGTTGGCATCATCATTTTCTAAGAAAGGAATTAATGATGCAGCAATAGATGCAATTTGATTAGGAGCAACATCCATTAAAGCTAATTCTGTTGGTTCAGCAATAGGGAACTCACCTTCTAATCTAGATTTTACTTTTTCTGTTAAGAAATTACCTTTTTCATCTACTTGAGCATTTGCTTGAGCGATAATTTTTCCATTTTCTTCTTCAGCACTTAAATAGATAACTTCTTTTTTAAGATTTAACTTTCCTTCATCAACATGACGGTAAGGAGTTTCTATAAATCCTAATTTATTCACTTTAGCAAATACACATAATGAAGATATTAATCCAATATTCGGTCCCTCAGGAGTTTCAATCGGACAAAGTCTTCCGTAGTGAGTATAGTGAACATCTCTAACCTCAAACCCTGCTCTCTCTCTTGATAAACCTCCTGGTCCTAATGCAGACATTCTACGTTTGTGAGTAATCTCAGATAATGGATTGGTTTGATCCATAAACTGAGATAATTGATTTGTTCCGAAGAATGAGTTAATAACTGATGATAATGTTTTAGCATTAATCAAATCTGATGGAGTAAATACTTCGTTATCTCTAACGTTCATTCTCTCACGAATAGTTCTTGCCATTCTTGAAAGACCAACTCCAAATTGATTGTATAATTGCTCTCCAACAGTTCTAACACGTCTATTACTTAAGTGATCAATATCATCAACAATAGTTTTTGAGTTAATTAATTCAATTAAGTATTTAATAATAGAAATAATATCTTCTCTAGATAATGTTCTCACATCATCAGAAATATCTAATCCTAATTTCTTGTTGATTCTAAAACGACCAACTTCTCCTAAATCGTAACGAGTTTCAGAGAAAAATAATTTATCAATTACACCTCTTGCAGTTTCAACATCTGGCGGCTCTGCATTTCTAAGTTGACGGTAGATGTGCTCAACCGCTTCTTTTTCTGAGTTAGATGGATCTTTTTGTAAGGTGTTGTATATAATGGCAAAATCTGCCGAGTTTACATCTTCTTTATGTAAGATAATTGTTTTTGAACCAGATTCAACTATTTGATCAACATGCTCTTTTTCTAAAACAGTTTCACGATCAATAATTACTTCGTTTCTTTCAATAGAAACAACTTCTCCAGTATCTTCATCAACAAAATCTTCAACCCATGTTTTTAATACACGAGCAGCTAATTTTCGTCCTAAAATCTTTTTAAGACCTGATTTGCTAACTTTTACTTCGTCAGCTAAATCAAATAATTCTAATATTTCTTTATCAGTTTCGTAGCCTATTGCTCTAAAAAGAGTAGTTACAGGTAACTTTTTCTTTCTATCAATATAAGCGTACATTACACTGTTAATGTCTGTTGCAAATTCTATCCAAGAACCTTTAAAAGGAATTACTCTTGCAGAATATAATTTAGTTCCGTTAGCGTGAAAACTTTGCCCAAAAAATACACCAGGTGAACGGTGTAACTGAGATACAATAACCCTTTCGGCACCGTTAATAACGAACGTACCTTTTTTAGTCATATATGGGATTGTACCTAAATATACATCTTGAACGATTGTCTCAAAATCTTCATGCTCAGGATCTGTACAGTATAGTTTTAACTTTGCTTTTAAAGGCACACTGTAAGTTAATCCTCTATCAATACACTCATCTATAGAATACCTTGGTGGATCAACAAAGTAATCTTGAAATTCTAAAACGAATTGGTTACGAGCATCTGTAATTGGAAAGTTTTCACTGAAAACACTAAATAAACCTTCTTCTTCACGGTTTTCTGGAGTAGTTTCTAATTGAAAAAATTCTTGAAAAGATTTTAATTGGATATCTAAAAAATCAGGATATGCTAACTGATTTTTAGTTGAAGCGAAAGATATTCTTTCAGCTTTTTGTTTTTTAACTAACGGTTTGTTCATTAGTATAAATGAGTTTAGTTATTATTAAATTTATTTACTTCTAATAAAATTAGAAGTATTAACTTTTATAAAATATACTATAACCCTTTGCAAATCAGCCTCAAATGTATTTGGGCCTCAGTTTTCTATTTACATGGAGTGTATAAGCACAAAATGGTTTAGACTCTTTTTCGTGTTTTTAAGCACGATTAAGAATCTAAACCGAATGTTTTAGAAGGTGGAAGTTATTTAACTTCTACTTCAGCTCCTGCTTCTTCTAATTGTGTTTTTAAAGCTTCTGCTTCGTCTTTAGCAACACCTTCTTTTAAAGGTTTTGGTGCACCATCAACTAATTCTTTAGCTTCTTTTAATCCTAAACCAGTTAATTCCTTAACTAATTTTACAACTGCTAATTTAGAACCACCAGCTGCTTTTAATATTACATCGAATTCTGATTTTTCCTCTCCACCAGCAGCGTCTCCACCACCTGCAGCAGGTCCAGCAACAGCTACTGCAGCAGCAGCAGGCTCTATACCATGTTCTTCTTTTAATATTTCAGCTAATTCGTTTACATCTTTTACAGTTAAGTTTACTAACTCGTCTGCAAGCTTTTTTAAATCTGCCATTTTATTTTAATTTTAAAATTTAATTTTTATTATACTATTAATTACGTCAAATTTTTATTCAGGACGATCTGAAAGTGTTTTAACAATACCTGCTAATTTGCCACCGCTTGATTGTAAAGCAGAAACAACATTTTTGGCAGGAGATTGTAATAAAGCAATAATATCTCCGATAAGTTCTTCTTTAGACTTAACAGATGTTAAGAATTCTAAGTTCTCATCTCCAATATAGATTGCTTCTTCAATGAAAGCTCCTTTTAAGATAGGCTTGTCACTTTTCTTACGAAAATCTTTAATCACTTTTGCTGGAGCATTACCTGCTGTTGCAAACATAATTGAAGTATTCCCTTTTAGTGTATCATATAATTCATCGTAATTACCTTCGGCTTTTTCCATTGCCTTTTTTAATAAGGTATTTTTTACAACTTCTAATTTGATGTCACCATTGAAACAAGTTCTTCTAAGCTTTGAAGAGCCTTCAGCATCTAAACCAGCGATATCTGCTAAGTAAAATACATTAGCTTCGTTTAACCTAGTGGTTAAGCCATCGATAAACTGATTTTTTTCTTCTCTTGTCATAACTTTATGGTTATATTAGAAAATTGGTTAAACCGCAATTGATTTTGGTTCAACTTTAACTCCCGGACTCATAGTACTTGATAAGCAAATGCTTTTCATGTAAGTACCTTTAGCTGAAGTAGGTTTTAATTTCATGATAGTTTGGATTAATTCATTTGCATTTTCAGCTAATTTATCAGCTCCGAAAGATGCTCTACCTACGGTAGTATGAATAATTCCAAATTTGTCTACTTTAAAATCAATTTTACCTGCTTTAATTTCCGTTACAGCTTTACCGATATCCATTGTAACTGTACCTGATTTTGGGTTAGGCATTAATCCTCTTGGTCCTAAAACTCGACCTAAAGCACCAACTTTACCCATAACACTCGGCATAGTTATAATAACGTCAATGTCTGTCCATCCTTCTTTTATCTTGTCGATAAATTCATCTAGACCTACATGATCGGCTCCGGCTTCTTTTGCTTCGGCTTCTTTGTCAGGAGTACATAGTACTAACACTTTAACATCTTTACCTACACCGTTTGGTAAGGCAACAGTTCCTCTAACCATTTGGTTAGCTTTTCTAGGATCAACTCCTAAACGAACTGCTAAATCAATAGATGCGTCAAATTTTGTACTTGTAATGTCCTTAACAATTTTAGCTGCCTCATCTAAGTTGTACTGTTTTTCAACATCAAACTTTGATAAAGCTTCTTTCATATTTTTTGTTAACCTAGCCATTATTAATTTTATTTAATTATTAAACTTCTGCTGGGAACGCTCCTTTCACGTTAATTCCCATACTTCTCGCTGTACCAGCAACCATTTTCATTGCAGATTCAATTTTAAAACAATTTAAATCGGGCATTTTGTCCTCAGCAATTGTTTTTACTTGATCCCACGTTACAGAACCTACTTTTTGACGGTTTGATTCCGGAGAACCACCTTTCAATTTAGCAGCTTCTAATAGTTGTACGGCAGCAGGAGGAGTTTTAATTACAAAATCAAAAGATTTATCAGAGTAAACTGTAATAACAACTGGCAAAACTTTACCTGCTTTATCTTGAGTTCTTCCGTTAAATTGCTTACAAAACTCCATAATATTCACACCCTTAGCACCTAATGCAGGTCCTACTGGTGGAGATGGGTTTGCAGCTCCTCCTTTAATTTGTAATTTAATTAATCCGCTTACTTCTTTAGCCATTTTACTTACTATTTAGTTTGTATTCGTCTCAATTGGAAGCTTTATAGGCATGAGACTCCTACGATTAATTACACTTTTTAACTTTCTTTTTCTACTTGTAAAAAACTTAATT
>CBDUPT010000223.1:0-5049 GCA_965369165.1 uncultured Flavobacteriales bacterium
GTTCTCGATACTATTTTGTTCCGTTACACTTCTCAAAATCACTAGAACTGACAACAAAATTAAATTCTCATTTTTCAACCTATTAGTTCTAGTAATTTATGATTTTGTCAGTTCGAGTGTCCCGAAAACCTTCGGGATGTATCGAGAACAAAAAATCAAAAATTGTATCGAGAACTTAACAGATTTAGTTCTTAAATTCCTTTTTAGCTAAATTGGGTAGTAATTCATACTTACCATCAATCAAAGCTTCTTTTTTATTTTTTGACCATTTCTTAATCTGCTTCTCCTTTTCTATTGCTACTTCTATATTTGAAAACTCTGTATAAAATACTAATTGAACTGGTTTTCTTTTAAAAGTATATGAATTACTATCTTTTCCTTCTTGATGCTCACTTAATCTTCTAACTACATCATTTGTTACTCCTGTATAATAAGTATTATCATTACATCTTAAAATATAAACATAATATAAATGTCGTTTACTCATCTCTACAAGTTTTGTTCTTGATATTTATCGAAATTTCATTGTGTTCTCGATACTATTTTGTTCCGTTACACTTCTCAAAATCACTCGAACTGACAATGATAATAATTACACAAAAGAACAAGAATATCAAATTGACAGCAAAACAATCAATAAAAATTAGTTCTATCTTTTTTCCACATCTTAATTAAAATAAAACCAAAGAGCATACCTCCTAAATGGGCAAAATGAGCAACGTTATCATTAGGGTTATTTGCAAAGCCCATGTATAATTCAATAGCTCCATAACCTAAAACAAACCACTTCGCTTTAATTGGTATGGGCGGAAATAACAACATTAACTCGGTATTAGGGAATAACATTCCAAATGCTAATAAAATTCCAAATACTGCTCCAGATGCTCCCACAGTAGTCGTATTCATCAATATTACTGCGTTTACAAAGTTAGGGTCATTAACATATTCTACAGGTCCTTTTCCTCCATGCAATAAATCATATCCGTTTTGCATTAAAAAATCAAAAGCCTCTGGCGTAAGCATTTCGTAGATTGACATTAACCTAAAATGGGCGACTAATAACTGTATAACTCCTGCTCCTAACCCAGTAACAATGTAGTAAATCAAAAACCGTTTGCTCCCCCACACCTGCTCTAGAACTCTACCAAACATCCAAACTGCAAACATATTAAACAACACATGAGTAAAATCAACAGAACTGTGCATAAACATGTAGGTGATTAACTGATGAGGGTAAAATCCATCACTCATCCAATAATGCAAGCCTAAGTATTCAGTCAGGTTTATTTGATCTCTAAAAACTATTGTAGCCAAAAAGAACAACCCATTAATAATTAATAGATTTTTAACTACTGGCGGTATGTTTCTAAAATTCATTATTGATAGTCAAATTGTTGGTTTAAATCATCTAAGTTTAAAGAGATGATAGTTGGTTTTCCATTCGGTAAACTGTAAGGCATTTCGCAAGCAAACAACTCATCAACCAACACTTTCATTTCTTCGTTACTTAGTTTTTTGCCCGATTTTATTGCTGAACTTCTTGCCATAGAAATAGCTAAATTTTCATGCTTCTTCAATTTCAACTCACTTTCGTTCATCTTAAATTGCTCCAACAAACTTTCAAAAACTTTTTTTACATTCTGGTCTTTTAACTCAGCTGGAACACCGTTTACAACAAAACTGCTTCTCCCTACTTTATCCATAGTAAAACCTAAATTGGCAACCTCAGCTTTTAACTCATTTAACAGTTCTGCATCAGCACTAACAAAATCAACGGTTTCTGGAAACAATAATTGTTGAGTAGTTCCTTTTCCTTCTTCTAAATTTTTTAAAAACTGTTCAAACAAAATACGTTCGTGCGCTCTTTGTTGATCAATTATCAGATAACCCGATTTTAATTGCGTAAAAATATATTTGTTGTGTAATTGCAATAAAGTCTTAGCCTCCTCATCTTCCTCATTATCCCAGTTAGATGAAAAAACTTGTTGCTCCTGTTTTTTCTCTTGATGCGTAATAATGTCATTCGAATCTTTCTCAAAAGAACTATACAAACTATCCCAATTATCTGCTTTGGGTTTTGGTGGTGGAGTTGAAACTATTTTAGTTTCAAAAGGGTTATAACTTGGATTTACTTTTATGGTTGGTGCTTTAATGGTATCCGTATTTTTCATTAACGGCACATTAAAACTACTTTCTTGCTCAAAATCTAAGGTAGGTGCAATATTATGTTTTCCTAAAGCTTGTTTAACAGCCGTTCTAATAATAGCGTAAATAGCTCTTTCATCCTCAAACTTAATTTCTGTTTTAGTAGGATGAATGTTAATATCAATTTTAGTTGGGTCAATCGTTAATTTTAAAAAGTAAGAAGGAAACTGATCTTTACTTAGCAATTGGTCAAAAGCATTTTGCACCGCATGGTTTAAGTAAGCACTTTTTATAAATCTATTATTTACAAAAAAATATTGCTCTCCCCTAGTCTTTTTAGCAAACTCAGGTTTACTAACAAACCCTTCAATTTTTACCAAATCAGTATCTTCAATAACAGGCACCAATCTCTGATTATATTTCTCTCCAAAAATTCCTACAATACGCTGGCGAAAACTTCCTTTCTTTAAATTAAAAACCTCATTACCATTGTTGTACATACTAAAACTAATATCAGCATGAACCAACGCAACACGCTGAAATTCATCAATAATATGTTTAACCTCAACAGGGTTAGATTTTAAAAAGTTTCTTCTGGCAGGCACATTATAAAACAAGTTTTTAATAGAAAATGAAGTTCCTTTACTTGTTGAACAAGGTTCTTGTTCTTTCACTTCACTGCCTTCCATTAAAATGCTTGTTCCTAAATCTTCTCCTTCTTTTTTGGTTTTTAACTCTACCTGTGCAATTGCAGCAATAGATGCTAAAGCTTCTCCTCTAAAACCTTTAGTATTAATATTAAATAAATCTGCTGCATGTTTTATTTTAGACGTGGCATGTCTTTCAAAACTCAAACGAGCATCAGTTTCTGACATTCCAGAACCATTATCATTTACCTGAATTAAGGTTTTACCTGCATCTTTAATAACTAAAGAAATAGTATCCGAACCTGCATCAATGGCATTTTCCAACAACTCTTTTACAGCACTAGCTGGTCGTTGAATTACTTCTCCAGCAGCAATCTGATTGGCTACTGAATCTGGTAATAATTGAATAATATCTGCCATTTACAACACTTCGTTTTAGAAATTCAAAGTTACTAAGAACTCTAAGGATTTGCTGCATATTGCCAAAGTAAATTATCAATGATTTAAGAATTGTTAACACTTTTTTTTATTATTAACATTTTAGCATTCGCAGTTCTCAATAAAATAACATAATTCATTATACACTAAAGTGTTAAAAGTGGAAGTGTTTTTTCTGGATTCCCGCCTTTGCGGGAAACACTTCGAAATTTTACTGTTTTAAGGTGCGAGGGCTGGTCCACGAAAAGAGCGAAATTGAATTTTTGATAGCCAAGTCGTGAGGCTTGTGTGATAAAATCAAAAATTTAATTTGGTTTTCGTGGTGGATTTTTGGTTCTTTTTTGCGGAAGAAAAAAGAATGCTCAAACTTATTATTTATGGAATTCCGCCTTCACAGGAAACTTTGCTAATCCTCAATCAAAATTCACTAATTTCGCAGTATATTTAAAGTAATTAAGAGCTTTTCAACAATGAGTAAGAAAAATCAAAGATTTAGCGGTAAGACTAGAAAGAATAGACAAAGCACTATTGTGGTTACTGAAGATATGGAGTTGCTTCCATTTTTAATTTTAAACGTTAAAGATAAAACGCGTAATAAAATAAAGGGAATGCTTACACACAAGCAATTTATGGTAAACAAAGATATTGTTACCAAACACAATCACCCATTAAAAAAGGGCGATAAAGTTATTGTAAGTTGGGATGCAGCTCATCGTAAACAATCTTACGAAGGGGTAAAAATTGTTTTTGAAGATGATGATGTAATTGTGATTAACAAAAGAAGTGGCTTACTTTCTATTGGTTCAGCCAAAGAAAAGAGACAAACTGCCTATCGAATTGTTACAGCTCATATTCAATTTGAAAACCCTGTTGCTCGTTTATTTGTTGTACATAGACTAGATAGAGAAGCTTCTGGCTTAATGGTATTTGCTAAAAACAGAAATGCTCAATTAGAATTAAAAGACAATTGGGAACGAACTTTTGCTAAAAACATGTACCTAGCAGTTGCAGAAGGTACTATTGAAGAAGATGAAAAAACGATTAAATCGTATTTACGAGAAAGTAAAGCATTAATAGTTCATTCGAGTAATAACCCTAAAGATGGTAAAGAAGCTATCACTAAATACAGTGTGGTAAAAAAGAATGAATACTTCACTTTACTAGAAGCTTATTTACATACCGAAAGAAAAAATCAACTACGAGTTCATTTACAAAGCATAAAACACCCTATTATTGGAGACAAAAAATATGGCTCCAAACAAAACCCATTAAACAGAGCAGGTTTACATTTAAGAAGACTAACTTTTTTACATCCCAAAACACAAGAAGAAATGACTTTTGAAACTAAAGTTCCTGAAGATTTTTTAAAAGTGTTTAGATATAAATATTACGAGTAAATTATGAGAAATACAGCCTACTTTTTTATTACGGCCATAGCTATTGTTATTACATTGATATATGGTAGAAGCTTATTAATACCTTTTATTTTTGCATTGTTATTATGGTTTTTGGTAAGAAAAATTAGACATCTTATTAATAAATCGAATTTTATAAAAAATAAAGTTCCAGGTTGGTTAAAAAATATTACCATTTCGTTTTTAATGATAATGGTATTAGGCTTTATTTCTAAAATATTGGTAACAAATATTAACAACCTTGCACAATCTTACCCTCAATACGAGAGCAATGTTGATATGGTTATTGAAAAAATTAACAGTTTACTTAGCATTGATTTAATTGCAATGGTAAGAGATCATATCGGTAATTTTAATTTTGGCACACTTCTTAAAGAAATTTTTAACTCATTGACCGATTTATT
>CBDUPT010000224.1:0-5010 GCA_965369165.1 uncultured Flavobacteriales bacterium
CGAATATTGAAAAATTAGTATCGGTGGTTGTTTCTAAAATGAAAAATGGTGGTCGACTATTTTATATGGGAGCTGGTACAAGTGGAAGATTAGGAGTTGTTGATGCATCTGAATGTCCGCCTACTTTTGGTGTGGAACATGGATTAGTAATAGGTTTAATTGCTGGTGGAGATTCCGCAATGTGGAAAGCTGTTGAGTTTGCTGAAGATAGTACAGAACAAGGCTGGGAAGATTTACAAAAGCATAACATTACTGACAAAGATGTGGTAATTGGTATTGCAGCCTCAGGAACAACTCCTTATGTTATTGGAGCACTAGAAAGTTGTAATAAAAATGGCATTGAAACAGGATGTATCGTTTGTAATTCAGATAGCCCTATAGCTCAAGAAGCAAAATATCCTATAGAAGTTGTTGTAGGGCCAGAGTTTGTTACTGGGAGTACGCGGATGAAATCAGGAACAGCTCAAAAATTAGTGCTCAATATGATTTCTACTGCTACAATGATAAAGTTGGGGAAAGTAAAAGGGAATAAGATGATTGATATGCAGCTAAGTAATGATAAACTAGTTGATAGGGGCACCAAAATGATTATGAAAGAACTAAGTATAGCTTATGAAGAAGCTAACGAGCTTTTATTGAAATATGGAAGTGTAAGAAAGGCTGTTGATTCTCAGAGTTGAATCATATATCCTTTAAAGTCTTCATTTTATAACCAATAACTAATACTAAACAATCTTTGGTAATTGTAGCTTCGTTTACTTTTGGAATAGAATAGTTGATGTATAATTTTCTTGACTTCTGTGGCTCATATAAGTAAACACTTTTATCACTTTTTTTATTAAGAGAATAAAGCAATTTTCGTTTTTTATGTCCTAAAGGTTTGCTGAATATTTCAACTTTAACACTGTCATTTGTTAAGCCATCTGTATTAAAAAGGAAACGATATTTTTCTCCCATATAAAGTGGAACTTCAACTTCTTTTAATTGAGCTTTTGTTTTGTAATTAAACCGTGTTGTTTTAGATGAATCGTATTTGAAGTCAGGTTTCAATTCTTTTTTTAAAACTGATTTTAATGCCATTGCATCACATTGCTCAGCAACTTGTATGAACCCCATTAGTAAGATTGGTAGCACAAATAGAAATATGTGTTTAATCTTCAATATCACTATTATAGTTTGTACCCAATCATGAATGCTGCGCAAAAATCTGCAGGATTTTCTAATGAAGGAGGAACTATATATGTGATGTACAGTTTCTCTGCTTTTTTAGGCTCAAATACATAAAGATCTTTACCTTCTTCTCTATGTTCCTTTAGAGCGAATAAAAACTTACCAGATTTGGCTCCATCTTTTTTGTTTGAGATATAAATTTGAAAGTTTTTGTCTGCACCTTTAGTATTGAATACAAAACGATACTTTTCACCATCAAATAAAGGGACTTCAATTTTTTTTCCTTGAAATTGACCTGTTGCTTTAAAAGGTGTTATGCTAGAAGAGTCATATCTGTAATCAGGTTTTAACTCTTGTTTTAATTCAGATTTAATAGTAGCAGAATCACAGAAACTACTAGTTTGGAATGCTGAAGAAACAATAACAACACTTCCAAGTAAAAAATATTTAATAGAATTTTTCATAATAGCAATTCGAGGTTTATTATTCTCCAATTATTTTAGTTCTTAAAGCAGTAATGTCAACTGCCATAGCAGCAAATTGATCGTCAGATAAGACAAATTCTTCTTCACTATCCTCATTAAACCCAGCAAAATGTTTGTTAATACCTTCTAAATCAGCAATCAAATCAGTATAATCACCATCTTCATCGGTTTGCTTAATAGCTTTTATTACACCATCTATAATAATAGCTTGTTCTGATAATCTTCCGATTAACTTTTCGTTTCTTTCATTCTCATTTACTTTAGTTCCTAAATACATAGTTTCTACCCATGCTCCAGCAAAAATGATGTATCCTGTTGACCCCATTCCGTTTTCTTCTAAGTAATCATCCATTTGCATTTGTAAATCTGCCATGATGTAAATTAAAGAATCTTCATTACCAACGTTAGACTCTAGTCTTTCACTTAATCCAAGAGAATTAAAAACATCTGTCATCCACATTTTTTCAGATAACTTTCTTAGCGTATTTAAGTAATTAATAGATTCTTGTGTTTGATTATTCATAATGCAATAAGCCATATCAGCAGAATAAACACCAAAATTTAATTTTTGAGTTTTCTTATCGCTCAATTTTTCAACATTTTCTGTTTTATTAGCTAAATCTCCAATATAGGTTAAACCTGCACTTTTAAAAAGTTGGGCTACTTGAAGTGGAGAGGGTAAAACATAAGAAACTTCTTCAGTCATTTCTACATTTTCCTCAGTTACTTCTTCAGTAGTTTCGTCTAATTGTTCTTCAGTAGGTTCTTCTCCACCACAAGCGTATAAAAAGCTTGCTATAGTTATTAATGCGATTAATTTTATTGTGATTTTTTGCATGATTTTTTTAATTTAATTTTTGTAAATAAATAAAATAATTTTGATTAATCCAATTATTTAAGTTTGGATAACTCCCACATTGTAAGGCTTTTCAATAGGGGCGTGGTTGGCAGCTTCAATTCCCATAGAAATCCATTTTCTAGTATCTATTGGATTAATTATAGCATCTGTCCATAAACGAGAAGCACTATAATAAGGAGATATTTGTTCATCATATCTATTCTTAATTCGATTGTAAAGTTCATCTTCTTTTTCCTTAGTAATTTCTTCTCCTTTTGCTTTTAATGAAGCAACCTCTATTTGTAGTAATACTTTAGCTGCTGAAGCGCCACTCATAACTGCTAACTGTGCACTTGGCCAAGCAACTATTAATCTAGGGTCATAAGCTTTTCCGCACATAGCATAATTACCAGCACCATAAGAATTACCAATTATAACAGTAAATTTTGGTACAACAGAGTTAGACATTGCGCTAACCATTTTTGCTCCATCTTTAATTATTCCTCCATGCTCAGACCTAGACCCTACCATAAATCCACTAACATCTTGTAAAAAGACTAAAGGAATTTTTTTCTGATTACAATTCATAATAAAGCGAGCTGCTTTATCTGCTGAATCAGAGTATATAACCCCTCCAAATTGCATTTCTCCTTTTTTATTTTTAAAAACGGTACGCTGATTTGCAACTATACCTACTGACCATCCATCCATTCTAGCATATCCACAAACGATAGATTTTCCATACTCTTCTTTGTATTCATCAAATTCAGAATTATCAACTAAACGGGCAATAATCTCTTTCATGTCATATTGTTTGTCTCTTGTATCGGGTAAAATCCCAAAAATTTCTTTTTCATCAGCTTTTGGCTTTGCTGCTTTAACTCTGTTAAATCCAGCAGAGTCAGCATCACCAATTTTATCCATCATTCGTTTAATTCTATCTAAACAGTCTTTATCATCCTTACATTTATAATCTACAACTCCAGAAATTTCAGTTTGTGTAGTAGCTCCACCTAAAGTTTCATTATCAATATCTTCACCAATTGCTGCTTTAACTAGGTATGAACCTGCTAAAAAGATAGACCCTGTTTTATCTACAATTAACGATTCATCACTCATTATTGGTAAGTAAGCTCCACCAGCAACACAACTACCCATAATTGCAGCTATTTGAGTGATACCCATTGACGACATAATTGCATTATTTCTAAAAATTCTTCCAAAATGTTCTTTATCTGGAAAAATTTCATCTTGCATTGGTAAATAAACACCCGCACTATCAACTAAATATATGATTGGTAGTTTATTCTCTATTGAGATTTCTTGTAGTCTTAAATTCTTTTTCCCCGTAATAGGAAACCAAGCTCCAGCTTTCACAGTTGCATCATTAGCAACAACAATACATTGTTTTCCACTTACATATCCTATAACACCAACAACACCACCAGAAGGGCACCCTCCATGTTCTTCATACATTCCATCTCCAGCAAAAGCACCAATTTCAATTCGTTCAGATTTGTTGTCTAACAAATAATCGATACGTTCACGAGCGGTCATTTTACCTTTGCTATGATGTTTTTCTATTCGTTTTTTTCCTCCGCCTAAATAAACAGTGTTCAACTTTCTGTTTAACTCAGACACCATCATTTTATTAGTGTCTTCATTTTTGTTGAATGCTAATTCCTCTTTTTTTGTCATGCTTTATTTTTTACGAAAACCAAAGATAGCCAAAATGAAGTAAAACTTGTATTTTTATGGAATACTATACGTTATTGCATCAAAGTTGTAAACTTGTATTTCTTATGATTAAAAACTTAATATTTCTTATAGCTATATTACTTAGTTCTATTTTTATAAAAGCACAAACAAATGTTGTAGTTATAGGTACAATATCAGATTTAGTAACAGAATTACCTATTGAAAATGTTCATGTAAAGATTAATCAGAGAAATATAATTGTAAAATCTAGAGAAAACGGAACCTATCAGATTGTTTTTCCTAAAAAAAAGCGAGTGACTTTGGTTTTTTCTCATACTAGTTACGAAACAGTATATCAACCTATTGTTGATGGGAAAGATACTTTAAGGTTAAATATTTTACTTAAAGAAAAGGTGGAAAGTTTACCTGTGTTTGATTATTCTGAAAAGCCAAAAGTTGTGTTTAAAAGCGCTAAAATTAATATTGCAGATTATGAATTTTTTGAAGATAAGTTTTTGTTTTTAGTATATGGGAAGCGTTTGAATAAGGATAGTGAGATTTACTTGGTTGATGAAAATGAGAAAATATTAAGTAAACATTTTGTTCCTGGAGAACCAGTAGAGTTATATAGTGATTATTTGGGTAATGTAAATTTAATTTGTAAAAATGCTATATATAGAATAGGGGTTAATAAAGATAAAATTTCTATTTATGAGTTACCCTTAGATGATTTTAACCAACTTATAAAACCAATTGTTGATACTTTAGAAGGCACAATATTGTTTTCTGATTTTTTAGAGCAGTTTCCAAGATTTAGGT
>CBDUPT010000225.1:0-4988 GCA_965369165.1 uncultured Flavobacteriales bacterium
ATCCCAATTATTCCAAAACCAATTTTTATTTCCTATTGCACTAATTTCTATTCCACTAGTACCAACAACTATAAAAATTTGTCCTGTTTCTTGATCTACAGTAATATATTTACCCTTTGCAATAATACAAGCAAATTTAGAAGTGCTTCCTATATATCCTTTAGTATCAGGCAAGACTTCTTCAGGTAGTCTATCAAATAAATCACTACTTCCTAAGTAAACTAGTTCCTCTCCTATATTAAAACTATCTTTTATAAGAGCTACAAATAAACTATATCTATGCTGAATATATAACGTTTTTTTAGTACCTCTTAAAGCAATAATTTCTCCTTTATCGTTAGGCATTTCAAAATAATCACCTACAGAATAAGAAAGTAAAGAACTTATACTTAAGCTTTCATTAGGAACCTTCTTTCCTCTATATATACGATAAGGAAATTTATTAGTGTAATTATCATCAACATCAAAAGTAAGTAAAGTATTTATATCATGAATAGAGCTTAAACTACTTTTACCTAAAACGTCAAAATCAAAATCATAAGTAGCTACTATACTCTCTTCTTTAGTATATCTATCTTCAGGAGGGTTATTATTTAATTCAGTACAATTTGCAGGAGTAAACAAACCACTTAATAAAAAAGGTAAGACAAATTGTTTACGAGGAGTAGATCTACCGCTACCTCCAACTCCAGGATATATTACTCTATAAATACTTCTTAAATTAAGATTCATGTCTGCATCGTTAAACACATCGCCTCCTTTAAATACAGTATTATTTTGTATAGTACCAGTTCTTCCTATAATATTTAAATCATCACTGTTAAACCCTACATAACAATTCAATTTAAAAAGATATGCAGTAGCATTTATTACTAATCTACATATATAAGGATTTTCTACTATACCATCGTCTCCCGAAACAGGAGTACCTCCAGGAAAAGTATCTCTAAGATCAATAGATAAAAAATTCTCTTTTAAATCTAAATTAATACCTTCTTCGTAATTTAAAGTATTATTAACAGGAGAATTTCCAGGTATATACTTTAAAGGAGTCTCACATTTACTAAATCTTTGATTATCAGGTATAACATAACCTTCATTAGCCTGAGAAAATTTAGTACTAAGTGTACCACTATTTGTACCATCATCATAATTTTGATCTACATAATCATTTATACGAAACTTATAATTAGCTTGTATAAAAGTTGGTTGAAGTATAGGTCTAAATTTAAATAACTCATTACCTAATACTCTTACTTTTTCATAACTAATAAGTCCTGTAGCTTCTGTATAATTAGTTATTGTAACATTAAAATCATAATACTCATTATCAGGATCAACATCTCCATTACCATCTCCAGCATTATCATCTACATCTAAGTCTTTTCTTCTAACTAAGCACCAGTTTCCAGCTACATAACTGTTCCCGTTATTTCTTTTTATATGACTAAGCCTATATCCTTGAATCTCACTTAATATTTCAGCAGGAATAACGTCTGCTATATTAGTAACTCTAAGTCCTAATTTTTTCTTTCGTACTCTTTTTATAGTACTACTTGCACTTGCACTTCCTTCATAATGACCTGCAAGACCGTCGGGTGTACTAGAAGGATTTGTTACAAGACCTTCTGTTTCTGCCATATTAGCTACACTAGGCATACGATGATAACGAATAGGAGTTCCTCTTAAATCTTCTCCACTTAAAGGATTTCCTTCATAATCTTCTGTACTATTATACTCTTCACTATTAGGATAAGTCTCTAGATTTTCCCAATATCCCATTTTATTGCTACTTTCATCTGGCGGAGGACTTGGTACAGTGTTATCAGGAGCTTCAGCATAACCATTATTAAAAATATGAAATTGCTTCATACCTACTTCATTATCAGTCCAATCTAAATCAAAATCAATTTTTTGTTGTGCAGTAATAGGATCTTTTTCTGTACCTTCAGCAACTCTACCAGGAATATGATAAGGAGGTGAGTAAGTACCATCTAGAAATTGAAGTTCTATATAATTAGCATATACTTCATCAGGCATTAAACAAACTTCTTGTCTTTTAACTTCATCCTCTGTTTCAGGGTCTTCATAATATTGTATAGGAATAATATTTATTAGATTAGCATATTTTTGGAAAGGTATTCTGTTATTATCTTTAGTAACTACATTACCTACAAAAGCTCTATCTTCAGCTTTAGTTATAGTTTGTACCTTTAAAAAGTTTGCAGGTTCTAATATAATACTTTCTGGATTAGCTTCTGTAAAATTATTTAAAGATATAATATTAATATCTAAAGATGTACCCGAATAATTTAAAATTTCACTTTCATAACCTAATAAAGCAGAAGGAGTTCCATCTTCTTCTTCTGTTCTTATAACCATACCTATTCTTAGCTTCGTAAAATCAGAGTCCAAATCAGTATAAGAAAGACTTAAAGCCTTTTTTTCCACAGGATTAGCGGCTATACCTAAATAAGCAATAGTAGAAGATTGAAAGTAGCCTACATTACTATCATCATTCCTAACATATGTAAAAGTAAGATAAGCTATATATCCAGGAATAGTACCGCCATTTAAATAAGATACTTCTAAATTACCTTGTTGTTTTTCAGGAACTAAATTAACAGAATCAAAATCATTAGGATTAACAAGAGTACCATCAACATTAACTTCAAAAGGTAAGTTAAATAAATTAAGAACTTTTGGAGTATTAGAATTATTATATATACCATCACACCACGATACAATTAATTCTTCTTTATAATTATACACAAATATTCCTTCTATGGGGCAATTAATATTAAAATTAAATTGATTATCTCTAACAACTCTTGTATAAATAGGAGTTTCTAAATTAGTATTTACATAACCAATTTCATCTATATCGTCAGTTTCATGTTTAAAGAAATATACAATATGATAATTAGTAACAATAGAACCTATAACAGTACCTGGAATTAGATACTGAAACTTTAGACCATCTTCATTAGTAATACTTTTTTGACCTTTAGCAAGAAGTGTATTTCTTGCCCAATGCCATGTACCAAAAGGATTTTTAGCTTTTAAAGTATCTCTAACTAAACCTACAAAATCTTTCATAACTAATTTATTAAAAAATATCTTTTATCAGGTGTTGGAGCACCTCCTTCTAAAGTCTTTAAATTAACTACCCAGAAACCTGCCCAACCTGCTTGTATAGTAGCATCCCCACTATCACCATTTTCTGTACAAGAAAACCCAATATCGTCTCCACTTGATAACGCTACAAAACCTACAGGATTTGCTGCATATCCAAATGTATCTGTAGTACTTTGATTACCTCTTAAATAATCTCCATGAAATATATTTATATCTTCTGTACCATTAATTGTTAGTTCTGCCTCTCCTGTATATCTTGTACCACTAGATACTGTTCTTGAAGCACCACTAATATTTGCTCCAACTAAAGCATCCATAGCTTTTTCAGTGTTAATAGATGTAGCAGAGACTTTAGTAAACGAGGCTGAATCATTAAATGTAACTGTATTAACACCACTAATATCCGCAGGAGTTCCTCCTAAATCTATATTTTGATTAGTAGCACTTGTATTAGTTGAACGTAATACTTCTGCACTATCATTAAGTTCTATAACAACCAAAGAATGATCTCCAACAGAAGCAGCAGAACCATCTACATCTGCGCCTCCCTGATTATTAGCAATGCCATCTCCTCTATAACAATTTAATTCAATAGTTCTACTTGCAGTAGCAGTTTCAATTAAATCTATAACATGAGAACCTGAAAAATCAGTACCACTATCTCTTGAATAAAAATAACTTTTTGCGGCATCATCTTGTGTTCCATCATAATCAAATCCTATCCATCTTTGAGTTCTTGAATCACCTCGACCTTCATAATATTGAGCTTGTAGTATTAAGTAATATTTATTATCTCCTGTAACAGTTACAACATTTGCACTTCTAGTTATATTAATTCCTTCTAAAACTGTAGAAGAAAGGGTGACTTGATTAGGAGTTGTACCACCATATAAAGAAGTACTTGTAGAAGCGTAAATACCTACGTCAGCATAATATAAAGGTATAACATCAATACTAGACCTTGTAATACTTCCAGCAGGTGTACCATCTCCTACTTCTCTTTTCCATTGGAATTGATAAGTCGAAGAAGCACTAGGATTATCTACAAAAGCAAAACAAGTTCCATAATTTTCATTATTATTATTATTTCTTGAATAACTTGAAGTAGGAGTTCCTATGAAATTTCCAGTACCACTTGTCTGTACTATTTGAGTAGATATAGTATTTCTGTTATTATGGGTACAAGCAACTTGTATTCTTCCTATAATTAAGTAACCATCAGCAAGATTAGAACTAGGAAGTGTTAATGTAGATGTACTACTTGTCCAAGTATAATCAGAATTATCATTTCTTGCTTGAGTAGGAAAAGCTCCATTAGGAGCAGCCCAACTTGTAGTAGGAAACACACTTACAGAACTACCAGTCCATCTAGCTAAAGATTGCCCGTAGGATAAATAATGGAGCAGAAGTAATATGTATATTAGTAATCTTTTCATTTTAATCTTCTGTATAAACTATAGTACCATGAAATAGTGTAGGAGTACCACTAACACTTACAGCTTCTAACCAAACCCAACTATTAGCAGGAATTGTAGCATCATTAAATCCAGTAGTATTACTTTGACCTGCTGTTGAAGTTAAAGTAATATCACTTGTAAATACGTCTAATTGTGTACCTGTTCTAGTAGCAGCATGACCAACATTAAATACAACATTAGTTGTACCTTCTATATGACTATATACGCCTGTAATTGTTATAGCTACTGGGGTATAAAATAAAGTAATATCATCTGTAGCTACAGGATCAGGAATTGTAATAGATTTACTTAAAGTAGGGGTTTTAGGAAAAGTTGAAGTAAAATAATATCTTGTTGTAGCACCATCATAATATACAGTCATATATAAATCAG
>CBDUPT010000226.1:0-4964 GCA_965369165.1 uncultured Flavobacteriales bacterium
GCAATTGCAACACGTTGTTTTTGTCCGCCACTTAATTGAATTCCTCTATCTCCAACAAGTGTCTCGAACTTATCTGGAAAGCTTTCAATAAACTCTAAAGCATTTGCTTTTTTAGCTGCTGCAAAAATTTCTTCATCAGTGGCACCTGGTTTTCCATATTCAATGTTTTCTTTAATACTTCCGCCAAACAACATGACCTCTTGTGGTACTAATGCCATTTGGTTTCTTATTTCAGATAAATGATATTCGTTAATGTTTTTACCATCCACAGAAATAGAACCTGATTCAGGATTGTAAAAACGATACAGTAAACCAGCAATGGTACTTTTTCCTGCTCCTGAAGGACCAACAAAAGCAATTTGTTTACCAGCTTCTATCTTAAATGAAACGTCTTTAATTACTTGTATATCTCGTCTTGACGGATAAGAAAAAGTAATGTTGTTAAATTCAATATTACCATTAATGGTTATGTCGTTAGCTTCTTCTAAAGCAATTTTTTCAGTGTCTTCTTCTAATATATCCATTAGGTGCTCTGTAGCACCAATTGCTTTTTGAAGTTTAGCATATAATTCAGCACTACCACCAAATGAAACACCTAATAAAGCAGAGTAAATGGCAAAAGAGGTTAGTTCTCCTAATGATATTCCTGTAGTTGGATCAGCTTGATACAATTGTACCATGTGTAATCCGTACCAAATAATAGAAACAATGGCAGAACCAGCTGCAAACATAATTAAGCCAATAAATACGCCTCTCCATTTAGCGTTTTTGATGGAAGTATTTACAGAACTATCGATACTTTTTTTGTAACGAGCAATTTCAAAAAACTCGTTAGCATAAGCTTTAACACTTGCAATTCCGTGTAAAGTTTCATCTACAACACCATTTGCTTCAGCAATGTCATCTTGTGCTTGTTTGGATAATTTTTTAATGTATTTTCCAAAAAATATTCCGATTAAAGCTACAACAGGAATAACCGCTATCATAAAAACGGTTAACCTTGGTGAGATAAATAATAAGAAAAATAAAGCTACAGGAATAGTTATCATTTGACGAATAATCTCTGCAATAGTGGTGCTAAAAGTTTCTTCTAATAGGGCAATATCAGTTGTAATTCTACTACTTAATTCTCCAACTCTTTTACTAGAAAAGAATGCCATAGGAGACGCAATTAAATGTTTGTAGGTTTTAGTTCGTAATAATGCTAAAGACTTTTGAGTAACGTATCCAAAAATGTAAATTCTTAAAAAAGACATGATTGCTATAACTAAGAAAATACCAATTAAGGTTAATGTAATGTTGTTAACTGCTCCTTCTTGGGCAGAATTCACAGAATCAATTAAATTCCCTAAAACTTTTGGAAAAGCCATCATTACTAAACTAGAAACAATTAGTACTAACATTCCAATACTAAATACAACACGGAAAGGTTTTACAAACCTAAAAACACGCATTGCTTTTTTTCTCGATTCTTTTGATATTTTTTTACGCTTTGGTCGTGCCATTAAAGTTTTTTCTTGTTTTTGTCTTGAAAATCTAAAGAAGTAATTCCTAATTTTTTAAGCATTCTTTTAATACCCAACTTTAAAGGTTCTTTAATGTTGGTAGCTACTTTCTTGCCTACAGCATCATCTGGTCTAGCTTTAAAATGAGAATCAACATACTTAAAACCTTCTTCTGGTGGGGTGGAGTAGTAAGTGTAAAACGATTTACGAGTTTCGCCTTCTGGTACAGTTATTTTTCCATAGCCGTGAGGAGTAGTTTCGTCAGTTAAAAAGATAACAGCTCTGTTCCAATCGCATGGAACGGTTGTTTCACACTTAGTCATTTTTTGATCCCACAATTCTAAATCACCACCATATTCTGGTTTCCATTCTTTATTTAAATAAATCAACAGGTTTAATCTTCTCCAAAGGTTTTCCATTGGATTAAAGTTAGAATCAATATGTACATCAACATAACTTCCATTAGAACCTTGGTGAACACCTGAGCCTAAGGCATCTTTAGTTACTACTAAGTCTTTAACTCCTGTTATGATTTCAATATTTTTGATGAATTCAGAATTGGTTACAGCTTCTCTTATTTTTTTAAAATCAGGATGAAAACGGTCAAAATGATAATCTTCATTTTTGTTTTCGTTTAAGCTTTTACGCTTTACGTTTAATAAATCCATTTTAGGGAAATTCTCATAAAGAGAAGTAGCAAATTCTTCAACTAAAAAGTTAGGTAAAACAATGTGTTTACAAGGTTTTGCAGTTTCAAATTCTTTCTTTAACTGTTGAACCTTTTCAGGGTCTAAATAAATTGGATTTATAATGTTTTCCATTAATCTAATTTTTAATAGAAACAAAGATAGTCAAATTATAGTTTTATTAATAGTTAAAAGAAGTTAACAAAGCCAAAGTGAATTTTAGCCGAACGGAATAAAATTGGATTGTCAAATTGTTTACCTACAGCATAACTAATTGAGAATATGCCGGCTTTGGTTTCAAAACTCATGCCTGCACCAAAGCCAAAAGGTCTGTCAGCAACAAAATCATCATAAGTATCACTTTCATAATATGCACCATCAAAAAAGGCAAATAAATAAGAATTTTGTTCTAAAATAAAACGATATTCTAATGTTTCAATGCTATATAATGAGGCGAAAATAGACTCTTCATCAAATCCTCTTAAAGTTAATAGTCCACCTATTCTTAATAATTCATTATCAAATAAATTTTCATTAAAAGTATAGCCATTTTTTGTTCCGAATTTTATTACGCTTCTTTTACTAATCGGTAAATAAAATTCACCGTTTAACTCAGTGTTATAGATGTTGGTTTTTAAATTAATGTTTTGGTATAGTGATTCGTCAATTTCAGGATTTTTCTTAATTTTTTTATTTCCTAATGAGCCATTAAAATCAATTCTATATCCTTTTCTTGGGTTTAAGTTATAGTCTAAATTTTCATTGTAAATACCTATTCCATAAAGTTGGGTAGATACATCTGCATAACTAGGTAAAACAGTTAGTGTTGCTAAATTTGCTTTAGATAATAAATTAGAACTTTTATTGTGAAAAAATACACTAAAGTAATTGTTACCTTTTAATAAATATCTTGCTCCAATTTTATTGCCTACATCAATAAAAGTAGTATCTCGTTTATATAAATTAAAATTATAATCTAAACCAAAAGGAGTGTTAAATAAGAAAGGATATAACACATCAAATTTTAAGTCTTGTGTGTTTTCTTGAATTGCTCTCCAATTAAAACTAATTTTTTCACCACCTCTAAATGAGTTGATGAGGTTTAATTTTACATCACCCGTTAACCTTAGTTTACCTGTCTCGTCATCAGGCAAAACTCCTAAAACTCCATCAAACCTACTAGCTTGCTTTTTCTTTAAGTATAAAAATAGTTTAGATTCTTCTTCGTTAAATACCATTTTCCACCGTTGTTCTTCTGTTACAAATGGAAGTTCTTTTAGTTTGTTGCTAATTTTACGTAGGGCTTGTTCACTATATAAATCACCTTCTTTTATTCCAATATAGTTTTTGATGTATTGGTCTGAAATAGTGGCATCTCCTTCAATTAAAACACTGTCAATTTTATATAGCTTGTTTTTTTCAATATAAAGTTGAGCTTTTAGATGGTTCTCTTCTATTGCTATGCTATCCAATTTAATTGAAGCAAAAGGGTATCCATGATTTTCATAATGGATAATCACCTTTTTGTAAAGGTTGCTTAGTTGTTTTTGGTTGAATGGTTTGTTGTTGTAGAGTTTATCTCTAAAACCAATTTTACTCAAAATTTCTTCATCTATATTTTGGTTAGATAAAGTACTCCATTTAAATGTTTTGCCAAGCTTAAAATATGCGAAGTAATAATTAAAGTCGGCTGTTATACTATCAATACTAGCCATTAAATAACCATTTTGATGTAGTTGGTTGAGGTTGTCTTTTAGCTCGGTTTTAAGTGAGGTTAATTCTATTTCGTTATTAAAAGATATTAACTTATTTACCTTTAAGGTAGTGTCATTAAAGAGAATATCGAGCTTTACTTTTTGAGAAAATGAGCTGAGGTAGAGTAAGCAGCAGATAAAGGTTAATATGTAATTAGTTGGTTTCAAGCTTTTACTTTACGTTAAAGTAGTTTTTTTATTTGATTTCCCAATTAATTTGTTCTTTCCCTTTTTCTTTAAGGTATTTATTGGTTGTAGAAAAATGGTTACAACCAAAAAAGCCATTTCGAGCTGAAAAAGGAGAGGGGTGAGCAGCGTTTAACACAAGATGTTTGTTGGTGTCAATTAGTTCTTCTTTTTGTTGAGCAAATTTTCCCCAAAGTAGAAAAACTAAATTGGTTTGAGATTCACTTAGCTTTTTAATTACAGTATTAGTAAAAGTTTCCCAACCTTTTTTTTGATGAGATCCTGCATTGTGAGCTCTTACAGTTAATGTAGCATTTAGCATTAATACACCTTGTTTTGCCCAACTTGTTAAGTTTCCATGAGTAGGAATCTCATATCCTAAATCACTTTTTAGTTCTTTATAAATGTTTTTTAGTGATGGAGGTATTTTTTCTGCTTCTTTAGGTATCGAAAAGCATAATCCATGTGCATGAGGAATTATTTTATCATCTTTTTCCTCATAAGAATGATAGGGGTCTTGACCAATAATAACCACTTTAACTTTATTTACTGGAGTATAGTTAAAAGCATTAAATATATCTTTTTCAAATGGAAAAATAATTGTTTTTTCTTGAATTTCTAGTTCTTTTTCTGTTTCAAGAAAAGTTATTAAATCTTTAAAGTATGCTTGATTGAAAGATGAATTTAATAATTCCCTCCAACTTTTCTCTATTTTAAAATTAATATTGTTTGGCATTATTTTATAGTATTTAAGAAGCAGTTTTTTAGTTAATTAACACAATTATTGTTAATAAGTTAAGTTGTATATATTATAATAATCGTTATCTTCGCAA
>CBDUPT010000227.1:0-4942 GCA_965369165.1 uncultured Flavobacteriales bacterium
TTTCTGTAGCACATTTTTCAGCACAAACACCCATATGAACTCTGTTGTAAACGTCAGTTAAACCATCTTTAACCATACCGTCAATCATTTTTATATCCCCTAACTTAACACCATTACGAGCATTAAAATAATGGGGCACTTGACTCATGTTTTCCATACCACCAACAACTACACAGTCATTATCACCCGTTATAATGCTTTGTGCTCCTAATGATATTGATTTCATTCCGGAAGCACAAACTTTATTTACAGTTGTACAAGGCACATTCTCATTTAATCCAGCAAAAATTGCTGCCTGACGAGCTGGTGCTTGCCCTACATTGGCTTGTAAAACATTCCCCATAAATACTTCATCAACTTTATCTGCATCAATATTTGCTTTTGCTAAAGCACCTTTAATTGCAGTAGCACCTAATTTTGGTGCTTCAACTGTTGACAAACTTCCCATAAAACTCCCTATTGGAGTTCTTACTGCTGATATGATATATACTTCTTTCATAATAATATAATAAGATTGTTTTGATAATTTTTTATACCCACGAAGTTAATTATTTCGAGATTAAAATAAAGGGCTTTAAGCATTTTATATCCAAATATGTATTTTTGTTGCACTTTGTAATACTGAAACATAGTGTAACTCAATGAGAACCAATTTTATAAACAAGATTAGAAACCAACACGAACTTATATTTAAGTTATTGTTAATGTTCGTTGCAGTTGTTCTTATTGTGTTTTTATTCCCTAAAGAGGGTAAGTTTAAGTATGAATTTCAAAAAAACAAACCTTGGGTTCATCAAGATTTATTGGCTCCTTTTGATTTTGCTATTAATAAAACAAATGAAGTGCTTGAGGCTGAAAAACAACAAATTAAAAATAGTCAATCACTATATTTTAAGAGAAATAAGGCTATAAGTCAAAATGCTATTGCAAATCTACCTGACTGGATAAATGAAAATTGGAAAGATTCGTTAGATGTAAAATCAAAAGAAACTTATTTAACAATTATTAAGAATTATTTAGACTCTATTTATAATGTTGGGATTATAGAGTTGGTGGATGAATTGGAGGGTAAAAATAATGAAGATATTGTTTATTTAATTGATGAATATAATGTGCAAAAAGAGATTGAGTTAGGCATGTTTTTCTCATTAAAGTCTGCTTATGAGTATGTTGAAAATGATTATGATGGAAAGGAAAAAGCTTATGTTTTGGAGGGAGTTGAACATCACTTATTTAGGAATATAATTTTTAATAAGAAACTAACAAATAGCGATTTAGATCAGTCTATTAAAGGTATATCTTTAGTTAATGGTGGTTTTTTTGAAAAGCAAAAAATCATTTCAAAGGGAGAAATTGTAAATGATGAAAAGTTCAATATTTTACAATCTTTAAAAACAGAATATGAGAGTAAACTAGGAAATGAGAATCAATCACTATGGCTTATAATAGGGCAATCTATTATGGTGTTGATATTATTTTATGCTTTGTTTGTTTTCTTGAAATCAGTTAGTAGAAATGTATTTTATAATAATTTTGATTTAGGGTTTCTACTTATAATAATTGTAGGCTTTATAGCAATTACTGCATTGGTTTTAAAGATTGAAAACACTAGTGTTTATGTAATTCCATTTTGTATTATACCATTATTAGTTAGTACATTTTTTGGAAAAAGACTAGCGTTGTTTGTTTTTTTAGTAACGATATTTATTATTAGCTTTTTTGTTCCAAATCCGTTTGAATTTATTTTGCTACAGTCTATAACTGGAATTGTAACCATATATACAGTATTAAGAGTAAATAAACGTGCAGAGCTTTTTTATACGGCCATAATTATTCTGTTGGTTATTTCGGTATCTTATTTTGGTTTATCGCTAATTCAAGAAACAAGTATTGATACTATAAACTGGGATGCTTTTGGTTGGTTTGGAATTGCTGCAGGGTTTACTTTGCTAACTTATCCTTTAATTTATTTGTTTGAGAAAATATTCGGTTATGTTTCTGATGTTACTTTATTAGAACTTTCAGATACCAATAATAAGTTGTTAAAAGAGTTAAATTTAAAAGCACCTGGTACTTTCCAACATTCATTGCAAGTGTCTAATTTAGCTGAAGAAGCCATTCAAGAAATAGGAGGGAACCCTTTATTAGTTAGAACAGGTGCGTTGTATCACGATATAGGGAAAATGTATGCACCAGCATATTTTATAGAAAATCAAAGTACAGGAATTAACCCTCATGATGAGTTGGGTTATGAAGAAAGTGCTGATATTATTATAAATCATGTGATAAAAGGGATTGAACTAGCTAAAGATTACGGTTTGCCAGAACAAATTATTGATTTTATTAGAACTCATCACGGAACTACTAAAACTCAATATTTTTTAAGAATGTACCAAAAAGAAAACCCAGAAGAGGAATTGGATGAGAGCATTTTTGAATATCCTGGACCTATTCCTTATTCTAAAGAAACAGCTGTGCTTATGATGGCTGACTCGGTGGAAGCGGCATCTAGAAGTTTAAAAAAATATGATGAGGATAGTATCTCAAATTTAGTTAATGGTATTATAGATAGTCAGGTTGCTCAAAACCAATTCATTAATACAAATATTACTTTTAGAGATGTAACAGCCCTAAAAAAAATGTTCATTAAAAAATTAATGAACATTTATCATATTAGAATTGAATATCCAAAATAGTTTATAAATCTCCTCCAGATTTACCTTTAGTAGTTTTAACTTTTACCCTACGTTTTTTGTTGTATTTATCACGTTTCTTTTGTGAATCACGCTTTTTCTTTTGCATTTCCTTATCAGCCTTTCTAGCAGCCTTTTTTGGATTAGCATCATGCTTGGTCTGTTTGTCGTAATCTTTCTTTATTTGAACACTTATGGCTTTTTTTGAGTTAAGTCCAGCATCATAAATACCTTTCTTTTTTGTTTTATGAGACCTCCCATGAAACATACTGTTTTGATCAATTTTTTTATTGCACGATAGGAGCATAAATAAAATGACTAAAACACTAATTAACTTGAATATAAACCTCATCCTTTTTCTTATTTAATTGTCCTTATACTCGTATAATAACGCATTAATATCTTTAATTAGTCTGTCAATATCTTCTTTTGATGTGCCATCGTAAAAACCTCGTAGTCTCTTTTCTTTATCAACTAGCACAAAATTTTCAGTGTGTATAAAGTCATTAACACCGCCATCACCTTCTGTAATAGCTGCAAAATATGTTTTTCTAGCAAGGTTGTAAATTTGTTTTTTGTCGCCTGTAACAAAATTCCATTTATCAGAGCTAACTTTTAATTTATTGGCATATTCTTTTAAAACAGGAACAGAATCTGCTTCAGGCATAACTGTGTGAGATAAAAACATAATGTCATTATTATCTTTAAACTCATTATAAACTCGGTGCATTTGATCTGTCATTTTAGGGCAAATAGTAGGGCAGGTAACAAAAAAGAAATCGGTAATATAAATTTCATTTCTGTAATCATTTTCAGTAATAACTTTACCATCTTGATTGGTAAGTTTAAAAGATCCAACTCTATGGTATTTGTCAACACTTTGTATAGATTCATCAACTAAATCTGGATTAATATCTATTGGATTATAAACTTTTAGTGTTTTAGGCCTGTCTATCATAAAATAGGCGATAGTTATACCTATTATTGTGATGATTATAGCTGGAATAAATCTTTTCATTTACCAATTTTTAGTAAAGTTAACATAACAAAAAAACGCTTTGAAATTTCAAAGCGTTTTTTATGAACTATTTAGTGTTGGCTCTTTTTGTTTCTTCTTTCTTAATTACTTCTCTAAGAAGTTCAGTATCTAACTTTTTACCTAATATTTTTTTAGTTTTATCTAACAAGTATATTTGAGGAGTACTATATACATCGTAGGTTTGATGGTAATTTAAACTTCGTAAATCAGTATATCCTTTTATAACATATTCGGTAGCAATTTTTTCATCCTTATAAACCTCTTGAGGAACAGCTACATTTATAAAATCTAATTTATTATCCTTAATAAATTTTTTCCATTCATTGTTATGGTGAGAGCTAACTGCATAAACTTTAATGCTTAGATGAGCTTTTAAAGAATCTGTATATTCAGATAGTTTAGGTAGTTCTTTTTTACAATGGCCGCAATCAGGATCCCAAAAAACTAAAACGGTATATTCTGAATCAACTTTGTAAAGTTGTTGCCATTTGTTGTTAGTGTCTAATAGGCTCAAGTTAATAGCTTTCTTACCTAAAATTAAAGGAGTTATTTTTCTTGCTCTTTCCTGTACTTTTTCAATTTGAGTAGAATCTGCCCAAAAAGCTAAGTCATGTGTGTAGTAGTTTAACCCAATGTGTGCAAAAACTGCATCCATTCCCATAATTTTAGAACGTTCATAATGACTTAATAGGTAGTGAACGGTATATTTAAAAATTTCCTTATTTGCTTTTGATCGAGCTATTAATATATCTGCTTCTTTTATAATAGAATCTGGAGCAGGAATTACAACTTGTTTAAAGAATTTTTCAATTTTATTATGATACAAAGGGGTGTAATTAATTCTTGCATCAGAAAAATCTACATCATCAAAATAATGATCTTTAATGTAAATGTATTTGGTATATCGTTTTGTTGAATCATTTTTTATTTCTTCAAAAGCTGGAGCTTCTGGCTCCTTCATTGTCTTGAAAATAACAGAGACTAATGATTTAGGATGTTTCTCAATAATTCCTAGTCTATATTTATTAATATCAACACCAATTTGAGTTAATTGTGCTGAGATTTCTTTTCGTTCTTTTTCACTTATATTTTTATCCTGCATTTTTCTTCTAAGAGGTTCAGAGTCTTTTTGATGTTTTGTTATAAATTTTAAATGCTCAAAAAAGAGCTTGTTTTCTTCTGATTTGTTAACCTTCATGTTACCTATATA
>CBDUPT010000228.1:0-4928 GCA_965369165.1 uncultured Flavobacteriales bacterium
GGTGTAGAACGAGTTTTAGGGATGTTCAGGACTGCCATTAATGTAACAGGAGATTTAACTGCTTGTGTGGTGTTTAATCAATGGCAAGGGAAAAATCTTGGAGACTAATATTATTGATTTAAACTAACTTTTTTAGTCATTAAACTTACTGTAACACCAACGATAATTGCTAAGATGAAGGCAGGTCCCAATTCTCCTAATTTCTCAAAATAAATACCTATATCATCTAAAGATGATGCTCCAAATTTAAAAATAGGAACAGATATAAATCCAGTTATCATAGAAGCTATTGCTCCTTTTTCATTAAAACCTTTCCAGAAAATAGACATTATAATAGTAGGGCAGAAGGTAGCTGCAATACCTGACCAGCCAAATATGGCAAACCAAAATATGGTTCTATCAGGCGAACTTACAGCAATGATTAATGCAACTACTAGCGCTAACAATGCTAAGACTAGTGTGATTACTCTAGAAATTTTTTGCATTTCCTTTTCTGTTTTGTTGGGCTTAAATATTTGTTGGTAAAAATCTCTACTAATAGCACTAGATGCTACAATTAAAAGTGAATCAATGGTTGACATAATTGCTGAAAGCACAGCAGCAATGTAAATCCCAATTAAGGATAAAGGCATTACTTTTTCTACTAATAGTGGCAATACATTTTGTGCTCCGTTACCTAAAATTTCTTCTGGAGATTGACCAATATCGGTTAATAAATACCTACCATACATACCAATTAAAACTGCACAAGAATCTGTAATAATAGTAAAAACAATAGCTACCCATCTTCCTTTTCTAATCTCGGAAGTATCTTTAATAGACATAAAACGAATAAACAATTGTGGTGAACCCATAAAACCTAAACCGATAAAAGCATAACCTAAAATGGTAAAGAAGTTTTCAATATTAAAACCACCCTCGCCCCAAATGTTTAAAAATGAAGGGTCTAAGGCTTCCATTTCTTGAGTTACAGCAACACCAGGTTCTATCATATTGTAGGCAACTATTGGTAATAGTATTAACCCTAATAACATGACTATTCCTTGAAACAAATCAGACCAAACTACAGCCACAAAACCACCAGTAAAAATGTAAGTGAGTACAATAAAGAAACCTAGTATAGCTCCAGAGAAATAGTTCCATCCTAAAAAGGATTCAAAAGCAGATCCAGTAGCATCTATCTGAGCACTTACATAGATAATTACAAATAGAGATAATGCTGTTGCAGCAATTATTCGTAATGTATTGCTGCTCGATTTAAACCTGCTTACTAAGTAATCAGGTATGGTAATAGAGTTGTATTTGTCGGAGAGTTCTTTAAAACGTTCTGCCATAAAAAACCAAGCAATAGATACTCCTAATACTTCACCTAAAACTACCCAAAATGCTGAAGCACCAACCATGGCACCAAGTCCGGTTAATCCAAGCAGTAACCAAGCAGATTCACCTGTTGCTCTTGATGAAAAGGCAACTGCCCAAAACCCTAACTTTTTACCTCCAACATAATAATCTTTAATGTTTTTGACTTTTTTAGAAGCCAAATAGCCAATTAAAAAAAGTATACCGAAATAAAAAAATAGAATAAAGTACTTGGTTAGCATAAACTGATTTCCGTGTTTTTCACTAAACTACAGTTTTTTAATTAAAATGACTGTTTATAATTAAATTGATTCAATTTTTAATCATTTCTGAATGTTTTTGGCGTAAAAATGACGTTTTTTAATAAAATTAGATTCTAACTCCAATAACACAAACATCATCTATTTGTTCAACGCCTTGTTTCCAATTGTTAAACTCATCTTTAATTTTTTGATGTTGTTCTTCCATAGGTAAATGAGAAACTGATAGTACAAACTCTCTCATTCTTTTTACCATATATTTCTTTCCTTTTGGACCTCCAAACTGATCTTGAAAACCATCAGTTAAGGTATAAACTTGATCTCCTTTTTTAATTTCAAATTCACTATGAGTAAAAGGGGTTTCATCATTGTCGTGTTTGCCAACAGGCATCTTTTCAGGTTTAAATTGAATCACTTTTTTGTCTCTTATCACCCAAATAGGATTGTTTGCAGCTGTGTATATTATTTTGTTATTGATAAAATCATAACAAACAATACTTGCGTCCATACCATCTTTACCACCTTCTGCTGAACCATCTTTTTTTAAGCGCTCAATAATTGTTTTTCTGGTATCGTTAAATATTTCTGAAGGATTTGTTAATCCTTTTTCTACTGCTTTCTCAAGAGATGAAATATTTAGTATACTCATAATAGCACCAGGAACACCATGCCCTGTACTATCGGCATTTACTATAGCAAAATTGCCATTGCTTAATTTAGTAGCCCAGTAAAAATCGCCACTAACAGCTTCTTTGGGTTGGAAGAAAACAAAGTGCTCGTTTAAATTGTTGTTTAAAATTTCTTCAGTTGCCAAAAAACTACGTTGAATACGTTCAGCGTAATTAATACTATCAGTAATTTCTTTGTGAACTTCTTCTAGCTCTTTGTGAGCTATTTCTACTTCTTTTTTTTGTTCTTCAATAATGGTTTTTTGTTTTTTTGCCAACCTAAATCTGTTATAAACAAAACCTCCAAATAAAGCCAATACTAACACCCCACCATAAAGCGCAATTTTTTGAGTTTTCTCTTGTTTTAACTCTGCATTTTGGGTAGCAATTTGAGCATCTAATATTTTTTTTGCTTCAGCATCTTTAATACTATCGGCTAACATTTTTTTATCGAAGTCAAATTTATATTCTTGATGGATTAGTTCCTTTTGGTTGTCCTCACTAATTAATTGGTCTCTTATATTAATGTATTCTGAGAATACTTTATATGCATTTTTATAATCTCCCAATTCAGCATAAATTAGGTAAAGAAGTCCCGCACTACCTTTTATTTTTTTTGGCGAATTCATTTTAACCGATAAATTGTAAGCCCTTATAGAGTAGGGTAAAGCTTTTTTCGGCAGTTTCATTTGATGATGATACATGTAGGCCTTACTATTTAGAGCAGTAGTTAAATTATACTTGTCATTCTTTTTTTCAGACTCCTCAATAATCATATCAGTTATTTCTAAAAACTTAGTGTAATTACCTTGTTTTTTATAGATAAGGCTGAGGTTGCCTAAAGGAGTTATACTTCTACTATCATTTAGCTCTTTAAGAATAGACAAGCTTTTTTCAAAATAGGAGATGGCTTCATCAAGCTTATTTTGTTTTTTTAAAACGCGACCAATGCTGTTATATATTTCACCCTTACCAACTACATAATCTAAAGAATCATAAATGGCAAGTGTTTTATGGTAGTACTCTAAAGTTTTTTCATAATCTAATTGATAATAATAAAGTAACCCTATTTTTTCGTAGACTGTTCCAATTAGTTTTTGATTTTTGGTTTGCTCGTAAATATTTAGAGACTCGTAATATAAGTTTGTGGCTTTAGTATAATCTCCAACCCTTAAATAGATGTTAGCTATGTTTAGTAAGGCATTTGCTTTTAATTCAATGTCACTAAGTTTATTTGTAAGGGTTTCATATTTATTTAAAAATTCGGTTAACTGAATATTATTTCCTACTTCGTAATAAGCTTTAGCTAAATTCTGATAGCCAGCTATATGGTGAGAAATATACTTAGGTGCCGTTGTTTTTTTAATTAATAACTTAGAAAGAATAATTGCAGTATCGGTATTAATCTCAACATCTAAATAGTATTTATCTATTAACTGGTCTAAGGCAATAAATCGAGAAGTATCTTTAATACTTTTATTATTCCATACTCCCCATAGGCTATCAACATTAATACTTGCATTACTTACTAATGATGATAATAAAAAAAGGATTAATGTTAATTTTTTCATTGCGCTAAAAATACAAATATTTCTTTTTCTCTTTCTTCATTTAGTTTTTGATTGGTTTTAATTTGTCATTCTTTCAATAAAATAAGTTTAGCATAGACTTCGGAGGTATTAATAGTATGAAAAGGATAAGAAGTTTTTTCATTTGACTAATATACTTATTATGTTCTTTTCCTTAGATGAAAAGAACCAAAAATCAAGAACAAACACCAAATCCTTATTCATCTTTACCCACAGTGCCTGCGCATTTCCTGGTCCGATGAAAAAGGATTTCGCACTGTTTGTTCACTAGCCCTCGCTCTTTTGCTTCGTACCTCGCAATAACGGTTTATTAATAAAACCTCCAACTACAAGTTGCTGTTAAATTTTCTTCAAGTAAATGCTTGAAGGTGTGGGGTGGCGTATTTTACACTATCAACAACTGTGGATAATTTATGAAAACCTAAAAAATTTCACATAAAGCTTATGATTAACTTTATTACAAATTTAAAACATGTATAACCTAATAATTATTGGAAACGGATTTGATTTAGCCCACGGACTTGGAACTAGGTATACAGATTTTATTGAGGATGTAATTAATAGTCAAACAAAGAAGGATGGGTACTATCCAGACTTGGTGAGTTTTAAATATAGAGAACCAACTAATGAGTCAGGTTATGATTATTTAAAAAACTACTATAATACATTGGAGAAAAAGAATCAATTTGAATTTCATAATCCACTGTTCAAAAGTATATTTAAGCTTTCTGTGTTTTCAAATTGGTCTGACATTGAAAGATTATATTTTCTAGAATTGAATAAAATAGCTACCAATGATAGTTTAAAGTTGTATAATACTCCTCATGCATTAAATCAAGATTTTGATTTGATTAAAGAGTGCCTAGAACTTTATTTATCTAAAGATGAATTTAAGTCCGTTAGTTTAATGAGCTCTTTTAGTAGATTATTTAATAAACTTAATCCTAGCTCTTCAATAATTTTGGATTTTAATTATACTAATTTAGTAAAGAGTTACATTCACTCTAACGAGTTTACACATATTAAAATTCATGGTGAAATCAACAATCCTA
>CBDUPT010000229.1:0-4905 GCA_965369165.1 uncultured Flavobacteriales bacterium
TAACTCTGCAACTTCTGATGGAAATTCTTTAAAACTAGTTAACTTTAAATCTCTCGTTAAAAACGAATGAACTGCATGTCCGCCTTCATGAACCATAGTTACCAAATCTCTTTGAGAACCTACAGCGTTCATATAAATAAATGGCACACCTATTTCATGTAAAGGGTAATTAAAACCTCCCGGAGCTTTACCTTTTTTAGACTCTAAATCTAAATAACCCAACTCTTTCATGATAGCTAAACGCTCACCAAAATAAGGGTGTATTTTATCAAAACAAGTAATAGACTTATCCAATAATGTTGCTCCTCCATCAAATGGTTTTAATGGTGATTTACCCTCTGCATCAACATCATAATCCCAAGGTCTTAATTTATCATAACCCAACTGCTGTTTTCTTTCTAATTCAAATTTGCTTGTTGCTGGAACAACCTCTTTTGCAATGGAATTATGAAAATCAAAACAATCTTTTGCGGTATAATCAAAACGTCCCATAGCAGCAAACATATAATCTCTGTAATTATCAAAACCTGCATTTTTGGCTACTTGTGTTCGTTTTGTTATTAATTGATTGTACAAATCATTTAAGGCATCAACTTCTTGCGCTCTTCTTTCTGAAACTTTTTGATAAATATCTTGACGAACTTGTCTGTCAGTATCTTTTAATAATTGAGCTGCTTGTTGCAAAGTCATTTCTTTACCATTATACTCTATACTCATTTGAGCTACAATCGCTCCATATTTTTGAGCGTCAGCTTGTAATTCAGTTAATAAAGGAATATTTTCTTCTCTATAAATTTCTATACTCTTTTTAATTCCCCGTAAGTAAATATCATAACCTGCTCCTTCTAATTCATTCACAAATTCACTTGCCACTAATTTCTGATTGTATGCATTATCGTAAGGAGCAATTTTTGGTTCTATCTCTTGCACAAAAAACATAAAATCACTTTCTAATGATTTGTCTGTTGTATCAATATTCATTTTGATATAACGCCAAGCCATATCTTCTTCTAGCACAGCTTCTAACTCACTACGATCTAACATCCATTGTTCTAAATCACCTACATTACTTATCTCTCTATTTTTTAAATCTTCAAAATAAGACTCTAATTTTTCCCAAGAATCAATAACTAAATTGTCTAATAAAAATATTCTTGATTTTTTAGTAGGCACTTCTATCTTCTCTGTAAGCATATTATAAGCATAAAAAATCCGAGACAAATTTGCCTCGGACTATATTTTTAATTTGTGTTATTTTCCTTTTTTAGAAGGAGTGGCTGTTTTTCCACCTCCTTTGGCTCCAGATGTTTTAGGAGCTGATTTTTTAGCTACAGGCTTTTTTGCTGGAGCTTTTTTAGCTGCGGGTTTCTTAGTCGCTGTTTTTTTAGTATCAGCTTCTTCTTCTTTAGCATCAATTAAAATTCCATTGCTAACCAAAAGATTAAACCATTGGAATAATTTTTTTAAATCAGAGTGATATACTCTATCTTCATCAAAATCTTCAATTACTTCTTTTAAGTAAGCTCTTAATTCTTCTGGCTTAGCTTTATGGTTTATCGCCTCTTTACCTCCTGTTTTTTCAAATAGCTTTTCATACACTTCTTTTAAAGGCACATCAGAGGTATAAGTATAAATACTAATATCGTTTAATGCACTTACCTTTTCTGAAGCGTAAACAGGCAACCTTTTGTTATCTACCAATGATTCTACTATTAAACCATTTTTAATCTGTGATAAAATTTTATACAAACCTGGTTTGCCAGTAATCGAAATAATTGTTTCTAAAGCCATATCATTTTTTTAGGAAAACAAATGTAATTAAAAGGCATTGTTAATGGAAGGAAAAAAACAATATTATTAGATTCCTATAAAGATTGATATACTCTTGATATATTATTAACTATATCTGATGCAATTAAAGAGTTTTCTCCAATTACTTGCATCGCATAATCACCAGCTAAGCCATGTAGATAAACACCTAAAATTGCTGCGTTTTTTTGGTGAATAGCCTTGGGCTAATAAACTAGTGACTATTCCTGTTAAAACATCTCCACTACCTCCTGTTGCCATACCTGGGTTACCAGTAGAATTAAAATAAACAGTCCCATCAGGCATACTAATTGAAGTATTTGCTCCTTTCAAAACAATAATCACATTGTTTTTTATTGATGTTTCAATTTGTAATTGTAAACGCTCTTCATCATTATTCCATTTACCCACTAATCTTTGAAACTCTCTAGGATGTGGTGTTAAAATACTCAATGAAGGCAAGAAAGAAAACCATGTTAAATTTTCAGATAATATATTAAGAGCATCTGCATCAATCACCATAGGGTGATGGGAATTTTGAATTAATAGTTTTAATGCCAGTTTAGTTTTATTATTCACTCCTATTCCTGGACCTATTCCAACAGTATCATAACTTGAGGTTTCTATAATTCTAGAAATAAAATTCTCTGAACCGTCATCAATACACATTGCTTCTGGAACAGAAGTCTGCATTATCTCATATCCAACTTTTGGAACCTGAACTGTAAGTAACCCTACACCAGCTCTTAAACAAGCTCTTGCAGCCAAAATTGCAGCCCCCATTTTCCCCTTACTTCCAGAAATCAATAATGCATGTCCATAATTTCCTTTATGAGAAAACTTACCTCTTTGACGAATTATTGAGACAATATCTTCTTTTTGAGTATAATAATAATTAGTTTCTATCGTCTTTATATAATCTTGATGCAAACCTATATCTAACACTTCAAAATTCCCAACAAACTTATAGTTTTCTGGAAAAAGTAAGGTTAATTTAGGCTGTTGAAATGTAAGCGTATTAATGGCTTCAACAACAATTTTCTTTTTACTAATTATAGTAGATTCGCTAAATAAGCCCGAAGGCATATCTATAGAAACAACATCATTATCAGAATTATTAATAAAAGAAACTACCTCAGCAACAAGACCATTAACTGGTCTTGTTAAACCCGAACCAAATATTGCATCAATAAGAACTGTATTAGTCGATATCTCAATTTGATAATTTAGTTCCGTAAGAACTATAGGCTCCACTCCTACTTCTTTTAATCGTAATAAGTTAATCTCAAAGTCCTGAGTGTGATTTACTGAAAAATCAACAATATAAATCTTTACTTCATTACCTATATTACGAAGCATTCTTGCAATAGCTAAGCCATCTCCTCCATTATTACCAACACCACAAAAAAATGTAAAATGAGTTTTATTACCGTATTTACTAATTAGCCAATCAAAACAATTAGAAGAAGCCCTTTCCATTAAATCAATAGAATCTATAGGTTCATGCTTAATAGTGTAAGCATCTGCATCTCTGGTTTGTTTAGCTGTAAGAATTTTCATTAATACCCTACTTGTTTTAATATAAAGTTAATTACCACAATACTAACTACAAAAATAAACCAGTATTTAAGCCAAATCCCCCCTTTCTCAAACTTGAAAATTAAATGAATGATTAAGAAAACAAACATTAAAATCATTGGTACTAATGCTGGGTACAAATAAAAACTCAATGCAAATTCACCTTTTAGTAAAGCTATTAATGAACGTTGCATACCACATCCAAAACAGTCTAACCCAAAATATTTTTTGTAAGGACAAGCTAATAAATTATTTTCTAGCCAATTAACTAAACCCATTTTGATGTATTGATGTGTAAATTCAAAATTTAATTGGTGTTTAACTTTAATTCCTCCCCTCCTAACTCTTTCCTTAATTCTCTATATCTTTTTCTTGAATCTACCACATAAATACTGCTTTGATAATCAAACATTATCTTCTTATAAAATTCGGCTGCTTTCTCTTTATTATTAAACTGATTATCATTTAATAAAGCTAAATTAAATAAAGCATCATCTGCCAAAATATCTGTTGAGTAACTCGTAATAATTTCTTGTAAGTTTTCTGCAGCAGCTTCAAATTTTTGCTGCTTATAATTAATTTGAAAACACTTGTATAAGATATCATCCATTATGGTATGAGCTGGGTATTCTTGTTTAAGAGTGTCTAGCATTAACATTGCTTCTTTATTTTTATTTTGAAATGCGAGTAAATCTGCTCTAGCATACATCAATAATGGTGCTTCAGTTGTATCTATCCCAATATTATCTGTAATTAAAATAGAAAGCTGCATAGCATCATTGGCTATTAATTTAGAGGTTGAGGCTTTCAGAACGTTTAATTGAGTTTTTGCCCATCCAAAATCTCCAGTATAGAAAGAAATACGAGCATTTTTAAATTTTGCCATCTCTCCTAATTGATCATATTTATAAGCTTTCTCAACTTGAGAATAAAGTAATGATGCATCCCAAATTTCATCAGTAAATAGATATACATCAGCTAACTCCAATTTAGTTTTTGCAGCTCCGTGTGGTTTTAATCTTGGGATAGTTAAAATCTCTTTGAGCAATACAACTGCACTATCTGTATTATGTAAATAAAATGCTTGAAGATGAGCTAAACCTCTTAACAAGGAAGACGTTGATGCTGTTCGTCCTAATTCATTGATGGTTGAATTATAAGTTTTCTCTAAGTTTAATAAATCCTCTTGTGTATAATTAACCGAACCAATTATCTTATCATTATAAACATTAACCAATTCCATTTTTGATGTTATATAATAATAACTCTCATCACCTTTACTAATTAAGTATTCGTAACACTTTATAGCTGTTTCATAATCTTTATTTGAAGAACTCAAAGCAGCTAATGCATCAATCCGCTTCCCCAACTCTTTGTATCGTTTATCCATAGCCTTTGCTTGAACAAAAGCACCATTAAAATTTTTCTCTTGGATATAAACCCATATTAACATTTCTGGAAAAATTTTGTTCCCAACATCTTTTTGGATTCGCTTAATCAATAATGTTTTTAATAGTG
>CBDUPT010000230.1:0-4898 GCA_965369165.1 uncultured Flavobacteriales bacterium
TGTTCATGATGCTGGACTATATGGAACTTTACAACCTGGAAATGTTATTACTGTAGAACCTGGAATTTATATTCCCGAAGGAAGTGAATGTGACCCTAAATGGTGGAATATTGGAATTAGAATTGAAGATGATATTTTAATTACTGAAAATGGTCCAGATAATCTATCTGCTAAAGCACCAAGAACTATTGACGAGATTGAGGCATTGATGAAAGAGGAGAGTTCTTTTGAGTAAAAGCCCCTCTTAATCTCCCCGAAGGGGAGAAACTAATACTAATATTCGTTTTGTAAAAAATGTCAGTTCGAGTGATTCCGAAAATGTCACCTTGAGTTTATCGGAGGGATATTTTCGGGATTATATCGAGAACAGCATTTTTTTCCAAAACCATTGGTTCTCGATACAGTTTTTCTTCGAAAAACCACTCGAACTGACATGGTTTTACACTGAACTAAAAACATAAAAAAAATGGATGTTATACTGAATTTTATGCTCAACTTGATTGGGTAATAATTCTGCATCTATAATCAATAATCCGACAATCTAAACCTTAAACTAACACACCCCTGATTTTGTAAGCAAATCAAAGATTTGAACAAAATCTCCCCCTCTCAAGAGGGGAGTTTAATGCTGTACCATTAATTTACCTATCACCCTTTCTTGATCTAGCGATTTACTTATTGAGAAAAAATACAAGCCATTTCCTAAATCAAACGCATCAACATTAAAAGCATTGGTTGTACTTTTTTGAGTTAAAATTTTATTTCCTGAAATATCAAACAAAATTAATTCAAACTCTTCATTTGTAGAGTTTTCATAATAAATAGTAGCTTTTTCATTGGCTGGATTTGGTCTTACTTGAAACCCAAAAGCTTCCGTATCTATAATTGTAATGGAAACTGTATTGGTAAAACCTGCACCTCCAAGCTCTACTTTGTAATAACTCTTAATATTTTTTATAGGGTTTGCATCAGTAAAATTATAAGAAATTGGGGAGTTTGAGTTTCCGCATATCCCCACAACTTCACCTACTTTAGTAAAACTTAAGCTATCTGCTGACCTCCATACAGTAATGCCATTACAAGTATTACCCGAACTTATGGTAACATCTATAAAAACTTTACCGCTAATCTCAAACACCTTAAAATCATCCAATATTGGATGCCCAGGATCTTCTTTTTGAGCTATTAAATTAACAGACAACAAAAGCAATAAAACTGATATGTATTGATATAATCTCATAATCTTAGTAATGCAAAATCACCCACCTTTATCCTCCCTCAAGAGAGGAAATAACTAGTTAAATATCCCCTTGAGGGGATTATAGGGGTGATTCATTTAACTTTAACAAAGTTAACGAATTGAAAATGAAATTGTTGTTTGGGATTGTCAAGAGAAAGACAAAAAAACAGATATTTAAATGTATTCCATTAATCAAATTTTGGTCTATCTGTCTTCTTTAGAATTTCTTTAGGTTCAATTACCACTTTTTTATATTCGCCATCTTCGTCATATACTTTTATCTCTCCTTCAAAAATAAAATGAAATGATTTTGGCTCTACTTGATTTGCTTTCCCTTCTGTCAAAATTTCCCTAGAATCATAGGAATACAATTTCAACCAACAAGGATTACATTTATTCAAACTCCGATAATAAGCATCCCTAGCTTCTTTTAATTCTTCACATGAAACTTTAATTGAGTCAATAAAACAGCCTGAATTAGAATTTTGAAGAAAACTAAGTCCGTACAATTCTACAACTAAAAGGTCTTCAGAATCATTTTGACAATTCACAAAATTATTCTGAAAAATAAATAGAAATATTAAACTAATTCGCCACATCACTCATAAACTTGATACGAAGCAAACGCATTTCTTCTTCACTGTAAGCTCCTTCAAATTCTTCTAAGGCCTCTTCAATGTCATCAGATTCTGCTTCCATAAAATATTCAAAAACTTCTTCTTGATCTTCTTCATCTACCTCTTCATCTATGTAGTAATTGATGTTTACTTTAGTTCCAGATTGTACGATATGCTCCATTTCTGTTAACACATCATCTAGATCAATTCCTTTAGATTTTGCAATATCATCTAATGGCATTTTTCTATCAATACTTTGTACCACATAAACCTTTAATCCAGATTTATTTACCACCGATTTCACCACCATATCTAATGGTCTATCAATCTCATTTTCCTCTACATATTGCTCAATAACAGCTAAAAAGTCTTCCCCAAATTTTTCTGCTTTACCTTGTCCAACCCCAGAGATATTAGTCAACTCTTCCATAGTAATTGGATAACGAGTTGCCATATCTTCTAATGATGGGTCTTGAAAAATTACATAAGGAGGCAAGCCTTTTTTCTTAGCAATAGACTTACGCAAGTCTTTTAATAAGTTGTATAAATTTTGATCAGCAGCACCTCCACCTTTTTGTTGAACAATAATATCTCCATCATCAACATCACTATAATCGTGTGCTTTAACCAACATTACAGAAGTAGGGTTTTCAATAAACGCTTTCCCTTTTTCACTTACTTTAAGTATTCCGTAATTCTCAATTTCTTTAATTATTAAACCTTCAATAATACATTGACGGATTATTGCATCCCAGTACTTTTCATCTTTATCTTCCCCTTCTCCATGCCCAAACAATTCATGTGCATCGTGCCCAAAAGATTTAATATCTGAGCTACCATTACCAGCCACAAAGTTGGCAACGTATTTCGCTTTAAACACTTCGTTTAACCCTAAAATACATTCTAATAAAATCTTTATCTCATCCTTCCCTTCAAATTTTTCTTTTGGATGTTTACAGTTATCACACATTCCTTTATCTTCACAATCAGAATCTGTATATTCTTCTCCAAAATAATGTAGCAACTGTCTTCTTCTACAAACTGCAGTTTCTGAATAAGAAACCATTTCGAAAATTAGCTGTAAGCCTATTTCTAATTCTGCCACAGGTTTACCGTGTAAGAATTTTTCTAATTTTTCTATGTCTTTATAGCTGTAAAAAGCCACACAATTTCCTTCTCCACCATCACGACCTGCTCTACCAGTTTCTTGGTAATAACTCTCTAAACTTTTAGGAATGTCATGGTGTATTACAAACCGAACATCTGGTTTATCAATACCCATACCAAATGCAATTGTGGCAACAATTACATCAGCATCTTCCATCAAAAACATATCTTGATGTTTTGCTCTAGTATGTGAATCTAACCCTGCATGATAAGGCAAAGCATTAATTCCATTTACCTGTAAAAGTTCCGCTATTTCCTCAACCTTCTTCCTACTTAAACAATATATAATCCCTGATTTCCCTTGATGTTGTTTAATGTATCGAATAATCTCCGTTTTCACATCCTTTTTTGGTCGGATTTCATAGTAAAGATTATCTCTATTAAATGATGCTTTAAATACTTTAGCATCTGTCATTCCTAAGTTTTTCTGAATATCTTCCTGAACCTTAGGTGTTGCAGTTGCGGTTAAAGCAATAATTGGCACTCTATCTATTTCTTCAATTATCGTTCTTAACCTTCTATATTCTGGTCTAAAATCATGCCCCCATTCCGAAATACAATGCGCTTCATCAATCGCAAAAAATGAAATTTTAATGCTTTTTAAAAAGGCTACATTTTCTTCTTTAGTTAATGATTCAGGAGCAACATATAATAATTTAGTAACTCCATTGGTTACATCTTCTTTAACTTGTTTTGCTTCTGTTTTTGTTAAAGATGAATTATAAAAATGTGCAATACCATGCTCGGTAGAAACACCTCTTATGGCATCTACTTGATTTTTCATTAAAGCAATTAAAGGTGAAACTATAATTGCTGTTCCTCCACAAATTAATGATGGCAATTGGTAGCATAAAGATTTCCCTCCACCTGTAGGCATAATAACAAACGTGTCATTCCCCTCAAGTAAATTTAAAATTACTTTTTCTTGTTCTCCTTTAAACGTATTAAAACCGAAGTATTTTTTTAGATAATCGGTTAATGGTGCACTTAGTGTTTGCATTAAATAATTGTTGTTTTCTTTAATTGATGTACTTTTGTATATAAATATACAACAATAAATTGTTTTGATTTTACTTTTATAAAAAAACTTATCGAATTGGATACACGTAATAACATCAGAAAAATTGCCGAACAAACTATTAAAATTGAGGCTGATTCGATTAACGGTCTTATCCCTTTTATTAATGATGATTTTATTGATTCTGTAGAATTGATTTTAAATAGTAGAGGCAGAGTTGTAATTAGTGGAATTGGTAAAAGTGCAAACATTGCTCAAAAGATTGTAGCTACTTTAAATTCAACAGGTACACCTTCAATTTTTATGCATGCAGCAGATGCTATTCATGGCGATTTAGGAAACATCCAAAAAGATGATGTTGTGATTTGTATTTCAAAAAGTGGAGATACTCCAGAAATAAAATCATTAATTCCTTTAATTAAAAACTTTGGGAATTCTATTATTGCTATTACTGGTAACTCAACTTCTTTTTTAGGAAAGCAAGCTAATTATGTTTTAAATACTTTCGTAGAAAAAGAGGCTTGCCCTAATAACTTAGCTCCAACAAGTAGTACTACAACACAACTAGTAATGGGCGATGCTTTGGCAGTTTGTTTACTAGAAAGTAGAGGTTTTGACAGTAAAGATTTTGCAAAGTATCACCCAGGAGGTGCTTTAGGAAAAAAACTATATTTAAAAGTAGCTGACATTTATCCTAATAATGAAAAACCTGAAGTAGCTCCAACAGCAAGTGTAAAGGATGTAATTGTTGAAATTTCATCTAAAAGATTAGGTGTTACTGCAGTTACAGAAAACGAGAAGTTAATTGGTATTGTTACCGATGGTGATTTAAGAAGAATGTTAGAGAGTACCGATA
>CBDUPT010000231.1:0-4897 GCA_965369165.1 uncultured Flavobacteriales bacterium
TTGATTATCAGGCTGCAACTTTTGCTGGTCAGGTGGATAATTTGGCTCATTTTATCTCCAGAATATAATAGATTAATTAAGAATTTGGTTGTTTGCGTAAACATTGTATGTAGATTGGCATGTTTTCGCTTTTGTTGAGAGTTTGTAGTGTATTAAGTGTGATGCGGCTCAAGTTTTTCCTTTGTTTTTGTGTGTTCGATCACCTTTGATGTTTGCAAAAACATTGGTTGCTATGTTTAAGATTAACTAAGAATGTATTGGGGGTGGGGTTGATGGTGAAATTTTTAGTGATTCATAATTAATGTTATAAGTGTATAAATGTTTTTTTTGTGCTGAATTAACTGAAGCTTTCCAAGGCTCATTTTTTAAATAAAATAGGGCATCCAAAAAATTGCTTAATTGGCTTTTGGTTTCTTTGTTTTGATGGTCTTTTCCTAAAAATTGAGCAAGTAATTTTGTGAGTTGTTTGTTTAATTTAGTTTCTTCAGAATCCCACCAACACCAATAAGAAACAATGTTGTTTGTAGTGTCAGCTTCAACAATATCATACATGTTATTGTTGAATTCAAATTCTTTTGAGTGTTTCCAATTTAATTTGGTGTTTAAATCTTCTTTAGAAAAAATTAAAAGCACTAATTCACTTTTATTAATACCCGCAATAATCTGGTGTTTAACCTGTCTTTTTACTTTTTTCTTTTGATAATTCAACCAACTAACACTACCTATAAAAGGTAGTGTTAAACTGATTAATAATAATATTGAAGTTAATTTTTTCAAAATTTTTATAACTGAAAAAGACTTTTTGGAATCGCATGAAATCCAGTAGTTTTTACCTTATCTTCAATAGCATTAACTGTAACAGTTTTTGATGTGTGTATTGTGAATTCAATTGGAAATACATCATGATTAATAATCATGTTTATTACTCCATCTAGTGATAATACTGCAGATTTTATTTTTTCTAATTCATTATCTGTTTTAGCGTTTGTTCCAAAAACTTTCCCATGATTGCCAGGGATAACATTTTTTGATAAAAAACTCATAATATTTAATTTAAAAAGTTTATAATTTTTTTAAGAAACACCTACTTCTAACTGTGGTTAGAAGCAGGTGTTGATAGGATTTACAATTTGCACTTTACCTATCGATTATTAACTAAAAACTATTGTTATGCAAACTCTTAATTCCAACCACCACCAAGTGCTTTATAAATACTGACCATCGCATTCATTTGTTGTTGTTTGCTTTCTATTAATTCAAATTTAGATTCTAACGATTCTCGCTGTGTTAATAATACCTCCATATAATCTGCTCTTGCAGATTTAAACAAATTATTAGCAATTGTTATTGATTTTGTTAATGTTTCAACTTCTTCCTTTTTTAAATTATAACTCTTTTTTAGATTGTCAATATTTGATAATTGGTTGGCTATTTCAATGTAGGCATTTAAAATAGTACGCTCATAATTAAAAACCGCTTGTAATTGTTTTGCACTAGCATTATTATAGCTTGCCTTTATAGCACTTCTGTTAATTAATGGAGCTGCAATATCACCAACTAAAGAATAAACCATTGATTCAGGAGTTTCTAATAAATATTTAGGGTTAAATGCTTGAAAACCAATACCAGCTGAAATTCCTAAAGAAGGATAAAATCGTGCTTTAGCAACTTTTACATCTAATTTAGCAGCTTCTAATTCCATTTCTGCTTGCTTAATATCTGGTCGATTGTCAAGTAGTTGTGAAGGAATTCAAGCATAAACTTCATTAGGAATTAATGTGTTAAAAGAGTTAGTATTTTTTGAGGAAATCTTCCCACCAAAAAGTTAAGTTTATTTTCGGTTTCAATAATTTCTTGTTTAATTCCGTATTTCAAGCTTTTAGTATTTAATACTTGAGCTTCAAATCGTTTAACAGCTAACTCGTTTACTTGTGCCGATTGTTTTTGAAGTCTGACAACTTTTAAGGCATCACTTTGAATTTTAATGTTTTGTTCTACAATTGCCAACTCATTATCTAGCGCTAACAATTCGTAATAAGAATTGGCAATTTCAGCAATTAAATTAGTAACCATAAAGTTCTTTCCCTCAATAGAAGATAAGTAACGAGACACGGCTGCTTTTTTACCATTACGAAGCTTTTTCCAAATATCAATTTCCCATTTAGCATAAGCGCCAACCATAAAATCAGGTAAAGGCTCAGGAAACTCTTCTCCATGTTTTATTTCAAGGTTTTCCTCAACTGCTCCATTTCTAGTGTATTGCCCTACTTTATCAATTCCAGCACCAGCACCTATCCCTAAAGATGGTAAGTACTCTCCTTTTTTTGCTCTTATTTCATTTCTAGAAATTTCTATTTCCTGCATTGTGATATTTAGTTCTTGATTATTCTTTAATGCTGTATCAATAAGAGCTGTGAGGTAAGGATCTGTAAAATAATTTTGCCATTTTATGTCTGCTGAATTGGTTGAGTCCTGCGAATTATTAAAATTCGCAGGCACTGTTGTGTTTTCAGTTCTACTTAAAGAACTTGGAGTTTTACAAGCTGAAAAAGTCAGCGAGATAAAAGAAACCCCTAAGAATATATATGTTATTTTTTTATACATTTTGCTGATTTTTTTAGTTACTTTTTCTTTCTTTTTCGGCTTAATAATCTTTTTAATAAATTATTTGTTACCTTCAGTTTTTCTTGGGTTGAACCATGTTCTTCACTTGTTCTTACATAGGTTTCAGATAATGGTTCATTAACCTCGTTTTTAATGAGATTACGACCATCTGCCATTTTAGCAAAAACATAATATAGTCCAGGAATTATAATAATTGCAAAAGAACCTAGTACCATTCCTCCCATTGCTGAAGCTCCGATTGTTCTATTTCCAATTGCCCCTGCTCCAGTTGCAATTATTAATGGAATTAAACCTGCTATAAAAGCAAAAGAGGTCATTAATATTGGCCTAAAACGCACTTTTGCACCTTCAATAGCAGCGTCAAAAATTGTAGCTCCTTGACGATGTTTTAGCACAGCAAACTCTACAATTAACACGGCATTTTTACCAAGCAATCCTACCAACATAATTAATCCTACTTGAGCATAAATATCATTGGCTAACCCCATAGCTTTAAGGAGTAAAAACGATCCAAATATTCCAATAGGTAACGATAGTATAACGGCTAAAGGAAGTAAGAAACTTTCGTATTGAGCGGCTAATACAAGATACACGAAAATAAGAACGATAATAAAAATATATAAAGCTTCATTTCCTCTTCCTGCTTCATCATAAGAAAGACCTTCCCATGCTATATCATAACCTCTAGGCAGCGATTCTTTTGCTACTTCACGTATGGCTTGAATAGCATCTGCTGATGTATAGCCTTTTGCAGGCAAACCTCTAATAGATGCAGAATTGTACATGTTAAAACGAGTAATTTCATTTGGACCTTGAGTTTTAACCATTTTCATAAAAGAAGAATATGGTACCATCTCACCTTCTTCATTTTTTACAAATAATTTTAAAATATCTGAAGGTAACCTTCTAAACTCGGGAGATGATTGTACATACACTTTGAAAAAACGCCCAAACTTAATAAAACCTTGTTCGTAAGTACTTCCAATTAAAATATTAAGGTTTTCCATTGCTTTTCCAATAGAAACACCTTTTTGCATGGCTAATTTATTATCGATTTCTAATTCATATTGTGGATAATTAGCCGCAAAAAAAGTAAATAAACCTGCCAATTCTTTTCGCTCCCGCAAAGCAGCCATAAAATCTTTATTTATTTTATCGAACTTATGGTAATCTGTATTGGTAGTTTTATCTAATAAACGTAATGAGAAACCTCCTGAGCTACCAAATCCAGGGACTGCTGGTGGTTCAAAATATTCGATAATTGCTCCAAGATTTTGAGATTTTTCTTCCAGCTCCTCCATAATCTCATGCACAGAGTGTTCCCGTTCCGACCAATCTTTTAAATTAATTAAACAAGTTCCGGCATTTGACCCCCTTCCTTCGGTCATAATCTCATAACCAGCAAAAGAAGCCACAGATTCAACTCCTTCTACTTCTTCACAAAGTTTCTGAAGCTTTTCTGCCACTTGATTAGTTCTCTCTAAAGTTGATCCTGGTGGAGTTTGAATAATGGCGTAAATAGTACCTTGGTCTTCTCCGGGAACAAAACCTGATGGAAGTATTTTGTTGACACCAATAATGCCTATTCCAAAAGCAATTAAAACACCAAATGTGATAAGTTTTCTGTTCACTATTAATTTCAAAAGCCGAACATATCTTCCTGTAAACTTCTCAAATCTTCTATTGAACCAATCAATAAAACGATTTACAGGTGATTTTTTTCGCTCTTTTCCATGATTATTCTTTAAAATCATGGCACAAAGTACAGGCGTTAAAGTAAGTGCAATTAAAGCTGAAATAACAATGGAACTTGCCATGGTAATGGAGAATTGGCGGTAAAAAGTACCTACGGGTCCAGACATAAATGCAATAGGCACAAATACAGAAACCATAACCAAAGTAATTGCAATGATGGCTCCACTAATTTCTCCCATTACTTTTTTCACAGCATTATAAGGAGTGAGATTCTCCTCTTCCATTTTAGCATGGACGGCTTCTACCACCACAATAGCATCATCAACCACAATACCAATTGCTAACACTAATGCAAACAAGGTTATTAAGTTAATTGAAAAGTCAAGTAATTGGATGACAAAGAATGCTCCAATTAAAGAAACTGGTACTGCCAAAATTGGAATTAAAGTAGAGCGCCAATCTCCTAAGAAAAGAAAAACAACAAGGGCAACTAGAAAAAAGGCATCTCTTAGGGTATGGATTACTTGTTCTATTGAAGCATCTAAGAATCTTGAAACATCATAACTAAACTTATAAT
>CBDUPT010000232.1:0-4878 GCA_965369165.1 uncultured Flavobacteriales bacterium
ACTTATTTATACTTACTCTGATTTATACATTGTCTTTATCTGCTACTACTAAAACAGATACATTACAAGAGTTATTAGATAAAGATGACCCTGTTTTAGCAGCAATTGATAGTATGATGGCTACTGGTTATTTTGAATCTTTAGGGTTTAATGATAATGTAAGTGAGTTGAATACTTTTGGATATGCTAAAGACTCTGTTCCAGTATTTGATAGTTTAACTTACCACAATCGTTTTGAAGCTATTAACGTTAAGTCTCCATTTAGTTTGGTTTATAACACATACACCAAAGGTTACGTAAACATGTATGCTAAGCGAAGAAAAAAAACTACAGGAAGAATGTTGGGTTTAGCTCCAATCTATTTTCCAATATTTGAAGAACACTTAGATAAACATAATTTACCATTAGAGTTAAAGTATTTACCAATAATCGAATCCGCATTAAATCCTAAAGCAAAATCTAGGGTGGGGGCAACAGGATTGTGGCAATTTATGTATCGTACAGGGAAAATGTTTGGTTTAGAGGCGACATCTTACTATGATGAGAGAAGTGATATTTATAAATCTACAGAAGCGGCTTGTTTATACTTAAAATCATTACATAAAATGTATGATAATTGGAATATGGCTTTGGCAGCATACAATTGTGGACCAGGAAATGTAAATAAAGCTATCAGGCGTTCTGGAGGTAAAACAACTTATTGGGAGATTAGGAATTTTTTACCAAGAGAAACAAGGGGTTATGTTCCTGCATTTATTGCTGTTAATTATATTATGAATTACGCATCTGAGCATAATATTTATCCTATTAAGCCAGATATATCGTGTTTTAATATTGATACTGTTGCAGTAAAAGATCACCTTTCTTTTGCTCAAATTTCTGAAGCTTTGGATATTCCATTAATATATGTAGAATACTTAAACCCCGCTTATAAACAAAATTTTATACCTAATTCACCAGAAGCAAATACACTTTGTTTACCTGTAGAAAAGATGGGAGAATTTTTAACTAATGAAAAAAAGATTTATGCCTTAAAAACAGAGCAAGATAAAAAGGATAGTGTTGCTTTTGCTCAGAACAAACCGATTTCATCTTCAACTACGCATAGAGGAAACTCTGTAGTTTATACGGTTAGAAGTGGGGATGTTTTAGGGTCTATTGCACAACGTTACCATTGTAGAGTAAGCCAGATTAAAGATTGGAACAATCTATATAGTGACCGTTTGAAAATAGGTCAAAAATTACATCTTTATCCAAAATCAAGTTATGCAGCTCAAAATAAAAAGAAAGCTGAGGTTGATAAACAAAAAGCGAAACCAGTTTACGATGGTAAATATCAATACCATATTGTAAAATCTGGAGATAATTTGTGGGATATAGCCAATAAATATGATGGAGTTTCCGTTGAACAGATAAAAAAATTAAATCAAGAAATTGATATTAAAAGACTAAAGCTTGGAACTAAGCTTAGAATTAAAGCTGTTGGATAATGAAAAATAAAAACTCAAATGTCATTTCGAGCGGAGTCGAGAAATCTTCTTATTTATTAGCAATAATAATTATTGTATTTTCCTCTATTTTCACTTCTTGTGATGAAATGAACGAGCGTGTTTTACCTAACTGTACAGGAAAAGCTGGAGATTTATTAATTGTTGCGGATTCAGTTGTTTATAATCATCAAACAGGAGATGCTCTAAAAGCTATTTTTTCTCAAGAACAAGTTGGTTTACCACAACGAGAAGCACTATTTGATATTATTCAAGTTCCACACAGAGCCTTTGCAAGAATATTTCATACCACCAGAAATATTATAATGGTAAAGATTGAACCCGAACAAAAAACAAAACTAACGGTTACTAAAGATGTTTGGGCAAATGCTCAATTATTAATTACCATTACAGCACCAAATGATAATATTGCTGCGGAAACAATTAATAAAAATGCTGATGCTCTTTTAGATTATTTTAATGATAAAGAAATAGCGCGATTGCAAGCAAAGTATATTTTAAATAAAAATAGTAAGAAGGCTCAAGCAATTGAAGAACATTTAAAGTTGAGAATTAACATCGATGAGCTATATATTATTGCCGCAGAAGATAAAGATTTTATGTGGCTTCGTAAAGAAAAAGATGTAGGAGGTCATCCAGTTAGTCAAGGCATAATTATTTATACTTATCCTTATGTGAGCGATAGCACTTTTGATGTGCATGAGTTAGTAAAAAAGAGAAATTACTACACTAAAAAATATGTTAAAGGAGGGGCAAAAGGGTCTTATATGGAATCGTATGAAGAATATGTTCCCAACCAAAAAGAAATTAGTTTAAATGGGGTTTATTTAAATGAATTAAGAGGTCTTTGGCAAATGAAAGGTGACTTTATGGGTGGAGCGTTTGTAAACTATTCTATGGTTGATGAAAAACGAAATAGAGTAATTTGTTTAGATGGCTATGTTTACTGTCCAAAGTTTGATAAAAGAGAATACTTAAGGGAGCAAGAAGCATTGATTAAAACTATTACGTTTTAAATTATTCTGCTAATAATTTTGATACAAAATCATTGGTTTGTTCTATATAGCGAATATAAAACTCTCCAGTTCCCGGGCCATAAAAACCAGTTCTAATTTTCCTTATATTACCTTGTCTATCTATAAATATAGTTGTTGGATAAGACATGATATGATTTAACATTGGCAATGCTTTGGCAGCATCAATTTTACTTGCTTTTCCTGCTATTAAAATATCATATTCTATCCCAAAGTGTTCTTTTACTTTTAATGCAGTGTTTTTAGCAGTTTCGTAATCTTCCGATTGGTCAAAAGATAAGGCTATAATTTCTAATCCTTTGCCTTTATTTTTGTTATAAAGTTGTGTTAAGTAAGCAGTTTCATCTTTACAATTCGGGCACCATGGTCCCATAATGTTTACTATAGTTACTTTTCCTTTATATTTTTCATCTGTTAATGATACTGGGTTATTATTTAAATCAGGAAAGGTAAAAGCTAGATTGTCATATCCTTCTTTCAAAAATGTTAATGAATCTGGGTTGGTTAACTCAAAAGAGTCATTTCTTCCAGCTATCCATGGCTCTTCCCAATGTGTTCCAGACCAAAAAGTGCCATATAAAGAGTCATTTATTAATTCTGCTTTAAATAAAAATAAATGGGCACCATCATAACAAGAGAGGTAAACACTATCATTATAAACATTACCTTCTAGAAACCTATAATCTCCAGTTTCAGTCATGAAAGTTCCAGTTAAATAATTACCTTCTTGGGCAAATTGACCGATTGCTTTATAATGGTCAGAAGGTTTATTCTTACTAAAGTCAACTTCCCATCTTCCGCTTACGTTAGATTCTAGAGTGTCTAAATTGTTTGGTTTAGGGAATCTATTTTTTGAATTGTGACTTGCTTTAAATGCTATTTTATAATTTTTGTCATTTTTGTACCAAAAGCCTTTAATTAAAGATTCACTTACTATTTCACCTTCAAACCAAGTATTAAAAATAGGGTCTTTAATTGTAATCTTTTTATGATCTATTTCAATAGATTTAATTGCAATTTTTTCATCTGCATTAACAAATTCTATTTGATAGTTTTCACCAACTTTCGATAAGTTAAATTTTGCAGGAATACTATTTTCAGCATCTAATTTAAAGTTTAATAGCCAAGAACCTTCAACTAGAGTTAGGTTTGAAGTTTTCTGCTTGGGTTGATCTGGTGAACATCCAAAAGCAGAGAAAACAATAATAAGTAAAAGGATGAAATTTTTCATTCATGCGAAAATAAGTAAAAAAAGTAAGGTAAGGCTTACCGATAGTTATCTTTTGATTAAAGATTAATCCTTAATTTAGAGCTTTAAAAAGTGTTGGCTATGAAGAATATTTTTGGACTATTTCTATTATTATTAAGCGTTAATTTAATTGCTCAAATTCCGAGCTATTATAATGATGTAAATCTTACACTTACAGGGATGGCTTTAAAATCTGAATTATCTCAAAAAATAATAAATACTCATACCAATCAACTTACATATACTAATGTTTGGACTGTGTTACAACAAACAGATTTGGATCCAACTAATAGTAATAATGTATTGTTGCTATATGGTTTTAATGATGGTGATAGTAATCCAATTACTGACAGAACTAGAAATAAAAATTCTAATGGCGGTAATAATGGTGAATGGAATAGGGAACATACTTATGCTCAGTCTTTAGCTACACCTAGCATGACAACTTCCTCACCTAATGCTGGAACGGATGCACATCATTTAAGATCTACTGATGTTCAAATGAATGGGAATAGAGGAAATAGGCTATTTGCTTCAGGGTCTGGAAATGCAGGAAATACTGGTGCTAATTGGTACCCGGGAGATGAGTGGAAAGGAGATGTTGCAAGAATGATGATGTATATGTATTTAAGGTATCCTTCACAATGTAAACCTAACAATGTCGGTGTTGGAACATCTGTTGCAATTGATCCATCTATGATTACATTATTTTTACAATGGAATGCAGATGATACTGTTTCAGTTTATGAAACAAATAGAAATGTTATTTTAGAAGGGCAACAAGGGAATAGAAATCCATTTATTGATAACCCATACTTAGCAACTCTAATTTGGGGAGGGCAGAGTGCACAAGATAAGTGGAATATGACCAATGTAGCTCAATATTATACATCTAACCAAATTCTTGTTTATCCTGTTCCTTCTAATACAGGGTCTGTAAATATTCAATATAGTGATAGAGATATGGTTAGTCTGATTTCTGTTTTTAGTATTGATGGCAGACAAGTTAGTACGGTAATAAACCCTAAACTCAAAAAAGATATTTATACAGTAAACGATTTACCCAAAGGAATATATTTAATCCGTA
>CBDUPT010000233.1:0-4862 GCA_965369165.1 uncultured Flavobacteriales bacterium
AGAGCAGTATAAAATTTATGAAACAATAGGTGGTAAGCCTCATTTAGATATGGATTACACTATTTTTGGGGAGGTAATAGAAGGGTTAGATGTAATTGATAAAATTGCTGCCGTAGAAGTTGATAGGAGAAATAGACCAAAGAAAGACATTAAAATGACTATGAAAATAGTAAGAAAGTAATGAAAGATACGATTGAAAAATTATTACAAGAGGTAAAAACTTTTAACCCAACATCAGTTGAAGAATTAGAAGCATTTCGAATAGAATTTTTAGCAAGTAAGGGTAAAATTAAAGCGTTATTTGCTGATTTTAAAAATGTTCCTAATGAACAAAAAAAAGAGATTGGGCAGTTAATCAATACTTTAAAAGAAAAAGCACAATCTAAAGTAGATAACTTTAAAACTAAGCTATCAACTTCTGCAGTTAAAAGTGACGAAAATGTTGATTTAACTCGAACAGCCAAGCCTTCTAAAATAGGTAGCCGTCACCCTATATCCATTGTAAGGAATGAAATTATAGATATTTTTTCTCGAATAGGTTTTACAGTTTCAGAAGGACCAGAAGTTGAGGATGATTGGCATAATTTTTCAGCATTAAATTTTCCTCCAGAGCATCCTGCAAGAGATATGCAAGACACTTTTTTTGTTGAAAGTGAAGAAGGGGAAATGGCATTAAGAACACATACTTCTTCTGTACAGGTTAGAATTATGGAAAACCAAAAACCACCTATTCGTACACTTTCACCAGGTAGAGTTTACCGTAATGAAGCCATTTCGGCCAGAGCACATTGCTTTTTTCATCAAGTAGAAGGGTTGTACATTGCTGAAAATGTATCTTTTGCTGACTTAAAACAAACTCTAATGTATTTTGCGAAAGAAATGTTTGGTGAAAAAACACAAATACGTTTAAGACCTTCTTACTTTCCATTTACAGAACCAAGTGCAGAAATGGATGTGAGCTGTTCGGTTTGTGATGGTAAAGGTTGTAATGTGTGTAAATATACTGGGTTTTTAGAGATTATGGGTTGTGGAATGGTAGATCCTAATGTGTTAGAAAACTGTGGAATAGATAGCGAAAAATATACTGGTTTTGCTTTTGGTATGGGAGTAGAACGAATTGCTATGTTAAAATATAAAGTAAATGATTTACGATTATACTCTGAGGGAGATGTGAGATTTCTAGACCAGTTTAAATCTGCATTTTAATTTTTTTGAAGCTCTATTTAGCTTAAGTAATCTTTACTTTTCTGAAAACAAAAACGTATTTTGGATGTTCAAAAAAATAGAACATGCCAGAAGAAAAAAAACTCTTTTTACTAGATGCATTTGCGTTAATTTACCGTGCTTATTTTGGCTTTGGTAAAAATCACAGATATAACTCTAAAGGATTAAATACTTCAGCAATGCTGGGGTTTACCAACACATTAATTGAAGTTTTACAAAAACAAAAACCAACTCACATAGCTGTAGTTTTTGATGCTCCTGGAGGAGCAACAAACAGAGAAGAAGATTTCACTGATTATAAGGCGGGTAGAGAAGCCATGCCCGAAGATATAAAAACGGCTATTCCCTACATTAAACAAATATTAGATGCCTTTAATATTCCAATATATTTATTGGAGGGGTATGAAGCGGATGATATTATCGGGACATTAGCAAAACAAGCAGAAAAAGAAGGCTTTAAAACGTATATGATGACTCCTGATAAGGATTTTGGACAATTAGTTTCTGAAAATATTTTCATGTATAAGCCTGCTGCATACGGTAAACCTGCTGAAGTTTTAGGAATACCAGAAGTATGTGCAAAATTTGGTGTAGAACGACCAGAACAAGTTATTGATATTTTAGGATTATGGGGAGATGCTGTAGATAATATCCCTGGAATTCCAGGGATTGGTGAAAAAACATCTAAAGTTTTAATTGGAAAATATGGAAGTGTTGAAGGATTGATTGAGCATGCTCACGAATTAAAAGGAAAACAAAAAGAAAATGTAATTGAATTTGCTGAACAAGGATTGTTATCTAAAAAATTAGCAACTATTATTTTAGATGTTCCTGTAGAATATGATTTTGAAGATTTTAAGGTTGAAGAACCTGACGAACAAAAAATTACTGAGCTTTTTGCAGAATTAGAGTTTAGAAATTTAGCTAAGCGTGTTTTAGGTAAAGAAATTCAAATACAGGCAGCACCTGTTCAAGTAGGAGGTCAAATGGATTTATTTGGTAATGCTCAAGAAGCTCCATCAGAAGAACAAGAAACTGTTTTAATGGAGCAAAAAACCATAGAAACCACCAAACATAATTATAACTTTAGCAATACTTCAGAAAAAATATTGAAGTTAATTACTGATTTATCAGCTCAAAAATCTTTTTGTTTTGATAGTGAAACTACAGGTTTAAACCCTTTTGAATCAGAAATAGTTGGATTATCTTTTGCTTATAAAGCAGGAGAAGCATTTTATGTTCCATTTCCTGAAAATAGAGATGAAGCACAAGCTTTAGCGAATCAATTTAAACCTCTTTTTGAGAATGATAAAATTGAAAAAGTGGGTCAAAACCTAAAGTATGATATTAATGTTTTAAGTACTTATGGAGTTGATGTAAAAGGGAAGTTATTTGATACCATGATTGCCCACTATTTGATACAACCAGATATGCGTCATAATATGGATTTATTAGCTGAAGCGTACTTAGGTTATAAACCTGTTTCTATTGAAACATTAATTGGGAAAAAAGGAAAAAAGCAATTAAGTATGCGAGATATTCCACAAGAAAAGATAGTTGATTATGCCTGTGAAGATGCTGATATAACGTTACAATTAAAAAATGAGTTTGAGCCTAAAATGAATGCTACGCTCAAAAAATTAATGGACGATATTGAAACACCATTAATTCCTGTTTTATCGGCTATGGAAAAAGAAGGAATAAAGTTAGATGTTCCTGCTTTAAAAACATTTTCAGAAGAATTAGAAGAATTGATTACCAAACTTTCTGCTCAAATAATAGAAATGGCTGGAGAAGAGTTTAATATAGATTCTCCAAAGCAATTAGGAGTGGTTTTGTTTGAAAATATGCAAATAGTTGAAAAAGCTAAAAAAACCAAAACTGGACAGTACTCTACAAGTGAAGATGTATTGAGTAAGTTAGTAAATAAGCATGAGATAATTCCTCTAATATTGGAGTACCGTTCACTTAAAAAATTAAAATCTACTTACGTAGATGCATTACCTGAATTGGTAAACGAAAAAGATGGAAAAATTCACACTAGTTATATGCAAACAGTAGCAGCAACTGGTCGATTAAGCTCTAATAACCCTAATCTTCAAAACATACCTATTAGAACAGAAAAAGGTAGAGAAATTAGAAAGGCTTTTATACCAAGAAATGATGAATACACTTTGCTTGCTGCAGATTATTCTCAAATTGAATTAAGAATAATTGCTGCCTTAAGTGAGGATGAAAATATGCAAGAAGCTTTTGTAAAAGGAGAGGATATTCATACAGCAACAGCAGCTAAAGTTTTTGGTGTAGAAAAAGAAGCGGTAGATAGAGAAATGCGAAGTAAAGCTAAGGCGGTTAATTTTGGAATTATCTATGGGGTTTCTGCATTTGGATTATCTCAAAATTTAAATATTTCTAGAGGAGAAGCTAAAGAAATTATTGATACTTATTTTGAAAAATACCCAAAGCTAAAAGCTTACATGGATAATAATGTTGTACTAGCAAAAGAGCAAGGTTATGTTGAAACCATTATGCAGCGTAGAAGAAACTTAAAAGACATTAATTCTAATAATGCAATAGTTAGAGGTCATGCTGAAAGAAATGCTGTAAATGCTCCAATTCAAGGGTCAGCAGCGGATATCATAAAAATAGCAATGATAAATATTCATAATGAATTTGAAAAGCAACAATTTAAATCAAAGATGTTATTGCAAGTTCATGATGAATTGGTTTTTGATGTATTTAAACCAGAGTTAGAGCAAGTAAAAACTGTTGTAAAAGATAAAATGGAAAATGCAGTAAAGCTATCTGTTCCATTAGATGTAGAAATGAATGCTGCTGAAAATTGGTTGTTAGCTCATTAATTTTATATATTTGAATAACTAGCAAATACAAACTCTATGAAAAGAACGATTATATTTTGCATTATTTCTGCGGCTTTAATTTCTTGTGGAGATGAAGAAATACCTCAAGAAATAGTTGATGATTTAGCTCCTGAAGTTATAGATGAACAATCTATAGAAAGAGCAGAAAAAGCTCAAAAAGTTTTTCAAACCATTCCCTCTCCTTATGAAACAGCGTTGTTATTTGAAGAGTCTGGAATCGGATATAATGTAGATGCTTTGAACCCTGTTGAAAACGTAAGTAAATATACAACAAGTGTTCAGCAAGCTTTAAATTTAGGTGTTTATGGTGCAGACTTGAGTTATGCTAATATTCATGATCAATCGCAAGAATCTATGTTTTATATGAACTGCTCTAAAAAAATGGCAGATGCTTTAGGTGTTGCTGGAGCATTTACAGCAGAGGCAATAGAACGTATAGAGGAAAATATGAATAATAGAGATTCTATGATGACTATTGTAAGTGATGCTTTTTGGACATGTGATTCTTATCTTAAAGAAAATAAACAAGACAATTTATCTGCATTAATTATTGCTGGAGGTTGGCTAGAAGGTTTGTATATAGGCACAAGAGCAATTAACGATGATAGCCCAAACCAAGATATGATGCAGCGTATTGCTGAACAAAAATATTCTTTAGATAATTTAATAGACTTACTTGACTCTTATGATGATGCTGATGTGAAAAATATAGCTGATAAACTAGCAACACTTAAATTAAGTTTTGATAAGATTGAT
>CBDUPT010000234.1:0-4861 GCA_965369165.1 uncultured Flavobacteriales bacterium
CGATACATCTGCTTACCAATTATTTTACCGATATTCTATTATCGGTAATTATTTATTGGTATGGCTTTATGGAAATGAATTTGCACTGTCTTCAGATCCGTTTGCTATTTTATTAATTGGGATGGTATTTACTGCGATGAGTCAATTGTTTAGTATAATGTTGTTTTCAAAAGGGAAAAATAATGTTGCTTTAATTGCAAATATAGTTGGGTTAGTTGCAACTGTAGTTTTAGATTTGATTTTAATACCTCAATATGGAATAACAGGAGCTGCATGGGCTACTAGCTTGTCTTATATTGCTTTGTTTGTAGTCTTGCTAATATATTTATTAATAAAGGAGAAGATTAAGTTTTTAGATTTGTTTCTTTTGAAAAAAACAGATTTTAGGATGTTGTTTCAAGCAGATTAAATTTTTTCATAATAAGCTTTCATTGAATTTCCTACTTTCAATAAATTCAATACCCAATTAATTAAATTTTTTAGTTGTTTTTTATAGCCTAACTCCAACGATTCTCTTAATGATTCATCATTATTAATTTCTGTGCTGTGTTTCTCTTTATTACCAGATTTACTATTTTTAATTCTAGCAATACTAATTCCAGTAGTTTTTATTTTTACTTTTCTAAATCCGTTATTAGTAAGTAATAAATTGAGAGTTCTATGTGTGTAATAACATAAATGTTCTGGATAAGTAATAATGTTGTATTTCCCTTTAAGTATAAACCTTTCTATTGAATTAAAGTTTGGAGTAGTAATATAAAGTAGTCCACCTTTTCGTAGAAATAAATTAAAATTAGAAACTTCTTCAATAGGGTTATTTATGTGTTCAATAACTTCACTAGATATTATTACATCAAATGAATTTTTATCGAAACTTGATGCATTTATTTTCCCTTGAAAAGTTTTAATTCCTTTAGCATTTAGATATTCAATTTGATTGTCTGTAAATTCAGTGCCATATACTTCCCAACCTCTTTTTTTTGCTTCAATTAAAAATATTCCAGGCCCACATCCAACATCAAGCATTTTGTTAGTTTGACGATACTTTTCAAATTCATCTAATCGCTCATTAACACGTTTAGTATTCAACGCAGAATCTGCTCCATAACCAATAGGATAGTTACTATAATAATTAATTAAGTCTTGTTCTGATGGTATTTTTGAGCAAAAAACAAAGCCGCTAGTTTTACTCTTTACCAAATGATTCTCCTCATATCCTTTTAAAGGGTAAAGATCTTTGTTTCCGGTAATTAAACATCTAGTAAAAGAATTACTCATAACACACGAAGGTAGTAATTAAAATAAAAAAGAGAGTCTATTTATAATTCATAAATTTACAATCTTAAAATAATTTTGTTTTATGAAGATATTAATCACAGGCGGAGCAGGATATATAGGTTCTCATACCATTATTGAGATTTTTCAGAATACAGATTGGGAAGTTGTTTCAATTGATAATTATTCTAATTCGTCTGAATCAGCATACCAAAGAATAGAAAATATTACTGGAAAAAAGCCAAAATATTTTAATATTGATTTAAAAGATTTAGAAGCTACAGAAAAGGTTTTTTTAGAAAACACAGATATTGATGGTATTATCCATTTTGCTGCATTTAAGGCTGTAGGTGAATCTGTAGAAGAACCTTTGATGTACTATGATAATAATCTTAATTCATTGTCTAATATTTTAAAGTGTCAGCAAAAATTTAAGATTCCTAATTTGATATTTTCATCATCGTGTTCAGTTTATGGAAATATAGATAAGCTGCCAGTTACAGAAAATTCAATCCTTTCTAAAGCTGAATCCCCCTATGCTTATACTAAGCAAATAGGAGAGGTAATGTTGCAAGATTTTGCTAGAACTAACCCATTTTTTAAAACAATTGCTTTACGTTATTTTAATCCAGTTGGTGCTCACCTTACTGGGCTTAATGGAGAGCTTTCATCTAATAGGCCTAACAACTTAGTCCCATTTATTACTCAAACAGCTATTGGAAAACACGAAAAATTAACTGTTTTTGGATCTGATTACCCAACAAGGGATGGTACTTGTGTAAGAGACTATATACATGTTTCTGACATTGCAGATGCACATGTTATTGCGTTAAAAAAACTGTTTCAAGATGAGTCATTTCCAGCTTATGATGTAATTAATTTAGGTACTGGTAATGGGGTTACAGTATTAGAAGCCATAAATGCTTTTGAAAAAGTAAGTGAGAAGAAGTTGAATTTAAATATTGGCGAAAGAAGAGATGGTGATGTAGGTGAAATTTATGCTGACAATACAAAAGCTAAACAAGTTTTAGGTTGGGAAGCTAAAACAACTATAGATGAAATGATGTATTCTGCATGGAAATGGGAGCAATATTTATCAGAAAATCCAGCAAATTAAATACTTACAAAAAAGTTGAATTATTTTTTAATTAAAAGTTTGTCAACTATTAAAATTGGTATATATTTGCCGTCCCTTTAAGGAAAAGGGCGATTAGCTCAGTTGGTTCAGAGCACCTCGTTTACACCGAGGGGGTCGGGGGTTCGAATCCCTCATCGCCCACAAAAGCTTCACTTTTTAGTGAAGCTTTTTATTTTCTATACCCTTTCATTAAATAATCATAAGCAATATTCCTTTAAAAGATTAGTTTTGTATTGCAATGTTGAAGAAACTAGGTTTATATATAATATTGACAGCATTATCTTTAATTGGTTTTAGTCAAGAAAAAATGAATGCCTTTGGTATTCAGTTAAAACCTATTATTCCTCTTCAATTACTTGATGCAGGAATGCAAATAGAATCTAAGAATAATATTGAATATATTAATAACCCTAAACTAGGAATGAGTTTTGGAATGGTTATAAGAATTGGGTTTACTAAGTCTTTGTCATTGGAAACGGGTATTAATATGCTTCGAAGAAATTATGATTTAACAATTAATGATTTAGATTCTAATTTTACTAGTAATTCAAGTTTTAGAATTACAAATTATGAAATCCCTTTATTAGGATTAGTGTATGTTCAATTAAATAGAAATATGTTTATGAATGTTGCAGGAGGTATTTCTTTTGATATGTATCCTACACCATTGTTTACGGGAGATGAAAATTATTCAAATGCTATTGGGAGAACTAATTGGCTACAAACAAGTTTGTTAGCTAATGTTGGTTGGGAGTATAGAACAGATAAAAGTGGTTATTGGTATGTTGGAGCCTCTTTCCATCGTCCTTTTAAACAAATAATGACTGAGATTATAACTTATAAAGCATTTAATAGAAATGAAAAAATAGGATTTGATTTAAAAGGAAACTATTTAACCCTTGACTTACGATATTTCTTTCCTGAAGAAAAGAGGGAAAAAAAGAAAAAAGTAACTAAAAAGAAAGGGAAACGAGTTTTTATTGATCCTCGAAAAACCACTAAAAAGTAACTGCACTTACTTTATTTATAATCTCTATAAAAAAATTACTTTTGTTCTTCATCTAATTTTAAGATATGAAGATTTCTTACAACTGGCTTAAAAATTATGCTAATGTTAGTCTTGATGCTGAAAAAGTATCAGAAATATTAACAGACTGTGGTTTGGAGGTAGAAGGACTTGAAAAAATCCAAACTATAAAGGGTGGTTTAGAAGGATTAGTTATTGGTGAAATATTGACTAAAGAAAAACATCCAGATGCTGATAGGTTAAATATTACCACTGTAAATGTTGGGTTGGAAGTACCTTTAAATATTGTATGCGGAGCACCTAATGTAGATATAGGACAAAAGGTTGTTGTGGCAACAATTGGCACAATCTTATATTCTGGTGATGATAGTTTTAAAATTAAAAAATCTAAAATTAGAGGGGCATTATCTGAAGGTATGATTTGTGCTGAGGATGAAATTGGTTTAGGTGCTTCTCATGATGGAATTATGGTGCTAGATGGTGCTACAAAAGTTGGTACTCCTGCTAAAGAATATTTTAATATTGAAGATGACTTTGTATTTGAAATAGGCTTAACCCCTAATAGAGCTGATGCTACTGGTCATGTTGGAGTTGCTAGGGATTTAATAGCTGTATTAAATCAGAATGAAAACTTTGAATTTTTAAAGCCTTCGGTTGCTGATTTTAAAATAGATAATACTAAATTAAATATTTCTGTTGAGGTTAATGATTTTGAATTATGTCCTAGATATTCTGGATTAACTATTCAAAATATTGAAGTAAAAGAATCTCCCGATTGGCTAAAAAATAAATTGTTAAGCATTGGTTTAACACCAATTAATAATGTGGTTGATGTTACTAATTTTGTTTTGCATGAAACTGGGCAACCACTTCATGCTTTTGATGCTGCCAAAATCGTTGGAAATAAAGTTGTAATAAAAACTGCAGAAGAAAAATCTAAGTTTACAACATTAGATGATGTTGAAAGAGAGCTTTCAAATGAAGATTTAATGATTTGTAATACTCAAGAACCAATGTGTATTGCTGGTGTTTTTGGTGGGATTGATTCTGGTGTAAGTGAAAATACAACAAGTATATTTTTAGAAAGTGCCTATTTTAACGCTGTTAGTGTTCGTAAATCAGCAAAAAGACATGGTTTGAATACAGATGCTTCATTTAGGTTTGAAAGAGGCGCAGACCCAAATATTACTATTTATGCTTTAAAGAGAGCTGCACTTTTAATCCAAGAAGTAGCTGGAGGACAGATTAGCTCAGAAATTGTTGATTTATATCCTAACCCTATTCAAAATTTTAATATTGATTTTTCATATAGTAATTGTGATAGATTGATAGGTAAATCTATTGATAGAGATTTAATTAAAAATATTTTACAATCATTAGAAATTGAAATTACAAGAGAAACAAATGAAGGGTTAGAACTT
>CBDUPT010000235.1:0-4859 GCA_965369165.1 uncultured Flavobacteriales bacterium
AGTTCTGGGTGCCCTTCAAGAGCGGCTTTCAGACTAACCAACAGTTCAGGAGCTGAGGTTCCAAATGAAACTATAGTCATACCAATAACTAAAGTTGGTATCTTAAATTTAAGAGCTATGCCTACCGCTCCTCTAACCAGAGCTTCTCCAGCTATTATAAGAGTAATTAATCCGCCTATCAATAAAACGTATTCCATTTACTCTTTTTCAGGTGTTGTTTCAGGGTTAATATTGGGGGATTGAGGCTGCTTAGCTTCTCTTTGAACTGCGTTAAGTGGAGGTTTTATATTAATTTGAGAAGGTTGTTTATCATCAGCACTAATATTATCTAGAGCTTCTTCTTTAGGAACTGGTTTTTCCTCCTTAATCAACTTCTCAACTTGCTTCTCTACATTAGTAAAGTCTTTCGCATTATTAACTTCTCTTGCCCCTTGTCTTATTTCTTGCTGTATATCATTAGTCGCATTCTTAATCTCTCTCATCCCCTTACCTAAACCCCTAGCTAATTCAGGAATCTTTTTACTTCCAAAAAGCATAATTATAATAAGAACTATAAACACTAGTTCTCCACCGCCAGGCATACCTAATAATAAAATGTAACTCATTATAATTCTTTGATTATTACAAACAAATGTAAGAAATTATCTATCCCTCACTCAGCATATCACCACAATTTTAAATAACAAAAAAAAAAGCCTTTCTAATTAATTAGAAAGGCTTTTTAATATATCTAAAGTTAATTACTTTTTCTTTTTAACAGATTTCCCAGCAAAATCATACATCACTGGTGATGCAATACATAATGAAGAGTAAGTTCCTACAATTACACCAATTAATAATGCGAAAGAGAAACCTCTAATAACTTCTCCACCAAAGAAGAAAATCATAGCCAATACAAAAATAGTTGATAGCGAAGTATTAATTGTTCTACTTAAGGTACTATTAAGTGCATTATTAACTACTAAACTCATTTCTTGTTTTTTGTATGAACCTAAATACTCTCTAATTCTATCAAATACTACCACGGTATCATTAATAGAGTATCCAACCACTGTTAATATCGCAGCAATAAATGCTTGATCTATTTCTAATGAGAACGGTAAAATTCCGTATAACAGTGAGAATAATGATAACACCATTAATACATCATGGAATAATGCGAATAATGCTCCCATACCAAATTGCCATTTCTTAAATCTAAATACGATATATAAGAAAATGATAATTAATGAGAATACTATCGACCAGAAAGAATCTGTCTTAATATCATCGGCAATAGTTGGTCCAACTTTCTGAGAACTCATTATTTCATATCCAGAACCTACCTGAGCTAAACCTTCGTTTAATTTTGCTTCAACTTGATTATCTGCATCTTCAGCATTACTGTCTATCATATAAGAAGTAACAATCTTAACTTGATTACCATCACCAAATGTTTTTACTTCTGGAGCATGTTCTAATGGAGTAGTTAACTTAGCTGCAACATCTACTGTAGAAACTTCACCTTCAAATCTTACTGTGTAAGATCTACCTCCTTTAAAATCAACACCATATTGTAGACCTTTAGTAGCTAAAGATCCAATACCTGCAATAATAATTATACCTGAAAGGATATAAAATTTCTTTCTATTTTTTAAGAACCCAAAATTGATATTTTTAAAAGCTCCTTCAGTTAATTTAGTAGCAAAAGATAATGTTTTATTCTTAGCTAAACCACTTTCAAAAATGATACGAGTAATAAAAATTGCTGTAAATAAAGAAGTAAATATACCTACTACTAACGTTTTAGCAAAACCTGCAACTGGACCTGTACCAAAAACAAGTAATACAACACCCGTTAATAAAGTAGTAACGTTTCCATCAATAATAGATGAATATGCAAACTTGTAACCATCAGCAACAGCCAAGCGAATACCTTTACCTGCTGCAATTTCCTCTCTAATTCTTTCGAATATAAGTACGTTAGCATCAACTGACATACCTATTGTTAAGATAATACCTGCAATACCTGGTAATGTTAAGGCAATTAATGAAGGGAAAGCTGCTAAAACACCAAATATGAAAAACATATTTGCTAATAAAGCTACTACTGAAGCAATACCTGCTCTAGAGTAATAAAAAACCATATAGGCTAATACTACTAATAATGCAATCATAAATGAATTTAAACCTTTACTAATAGACTCGCTACCCAAAGTTGGTCCAACAACTGCTTCTTCTACAATACGAGCAGGAGCAGGTAATTTACCAGCTTTAAGAATGTTAGCAATCATTTTTGCTTCTTCAATCTCAAAGTTTCCTGAAATACTAGATTGTCCACCAGAAATTTCTCCATTTACTGTTGGGAAAGAATAAACTAAATCATCTAACACAATAGCAATAGACTCACCAACATGTCCTCCTGTTAAAATTCTCCATTTATTAGCACCTTCACCATTCATGCTCATTGAAATTTCTGGAGCTCCAGAAAATTGATCAAACTGTTGAGAAGCATTAACAATAACATCACCTTCTAAGGCTGCTTTACCATCTCTATTATCAATTTTAATAGCAATTAACTGAACAAACTTTCCTTCTTCATCATAAGGTTTAGCAGTCCATAAAAACTTTAATCTTGGAGGAAAGAATGATTGTACCTCTTTCATTGCTAATAACTCATTTACACGAGCAGTATCTTTAACCGCAACCATACCAACTACTGGACCAGTCCCATATTCGTATTGTTGATTTTCTGGATTTTGAAAAATTGCAGGTCTCATTACAGCAAATAATGGGTGCTCCTTAGCATACTCCTCAAAATCTTGATTAGTTGTATCAGTTACATTACTATCATTACCTGCAGCTAAATCTTCTAATAATGAAGATTCAGCATCTTCTTCAGTAGTATCTACAGAAGCTGTGTCAACAACCTCAGCAAGTTCTTCTTCGACATTAACTTCTGCTTCTTCTGTATTATTGGTATCAGTAACATTTGAATCTATAACATCTTCTACAATACCATTTAATACTTTGCCTAATTTAATATCTGCTTGTTCTAACATTGGGTAAACTTCTCTGTTTTCCCATGTTAACCAAAACTCTAATTTTGCTGTTCCTTGTAATAATTGACGAACTCTTTCTTTATTTTTTACACCTGGCAATTCAACTAAAATTCTATCAGAACCTGTTAAACGTTGAATACTAGGCTGAGCAGAACCAAACAATCCAATTCTTGTACGAATTACATTAAAAGAACGCTCAATAGCATCATCAGCTTCAGTTTTTACAAATTCTAAAACTTCTTCATTAGTTGCATTTGGAGATAATTGATCTTTATTATCAAGCGTATAAAATATACTTGCAAGTTTTCCATTTGGATTACTAGCTATATAAGCTTCACCAAATAAAGTAACAAAATCTTGATTTGTTTCTAATTGTTTTATCTTTGCGTCTCTAATTGCCTGATTAAATGGTACATCTTTGTTAAATGATGATAACGCTTTCACAACTTCTTCAATTTGCACTTCAAGTGTTACATTCATACCACCTTTTAAATCCAAACCTAAGTTTAACATTTTAGTTCTTAGTTCTCCGTAAGTATATCCAATTATTGGGTAAACCTCTTCAGAAGCCATAGAATCTAAATACGCATATTCTAGTTCTGAATCGCCATTAGCATATTCTTTAGCATCGCTTTCTACACTTGTCGCAAACCATGTTAATGATAGTGAAAATAAACATCCTATCGCAAAAAGTATTGTAAATCCTGTTAATAGTCCTTTGTTTTGCATCTTTTATATATTATTCTTCCTAATTTTTTATAAGCCTGCAAATATAGAATTTCAAATACTATTTAACAATAGAAAATACCAATAACTTTAATTCATTTTTAATCTCCCTTAAAAGGTTTAATTTTACAAGCAACTTAAGAGTTTAAACTAACGTCAATATTATATGAAATATAACTTAAAAATTTTCTTATTCATTTTTGCTTCATTCCTTTTAAACATTAAAGGTTATAGCCAAACTAATTTTAGCAAACATGACAGTATTATTGTTTTAAACGATATTGGAGATACTTTAGAAAACCCATGGGCTGGCGGCTTTAATTCAGTTCAATTTTCTGAAATAGATGCCAACATAGATGGGAAAATGGATCTTTTTGTATTTGATAGGACGGGGCATCGTATGTTAATATTCATTAACAAAGGTATTCCTAACCAATCTATTTACACTCATGCTCCATTTTATAACCAATTTTTTCCTGACTTGCATGATTGGGTATTATTAAGAGATTACAACTGTGATGGAAAGATGGATATTTTCACCTACTCTTCTGGAGGAATGGCTGTTTATAAAAATACCTCAACTACTTTTTTAAGTTTTAGCTTGCAAACAAATTTGCTTTTTTCTGATTACCAACCAGACGCTGCACCAAACTTTATAAATTTGTATGTTAGCTCTTCTGATATTCCTGCTATTGATGACATTGATAATGATGGAGACTTAGATGTTTTGACCTTTAGCATTATTGGCTCTTACGTTGAATACCATAAAAACTTATCTATTGAGAAAAACGGCAATTGTGATAGCCTAGATTTTCAATTAAGTAATAAATGTTGGGGCTTTTTCAAAGAAAACTTAACAAGCAATTCTGTTACCCTGTTTGATACTTGCTCATTTAACATAAATAACCCTGAAAAATATAGTGGCGGAAATAAACATGCTGGGTCTACACTTCTTACCTTAGATGTAGATTCTAACAACTCGAAAGATTTAGTGTTAGCGGATGTTTCTTATAGTAATTTCAATCTTCTTATTAATCAAGATGCTACACCGAATTTAACTGCATCCTCAATTATTAGTCAAGATTCAATTTT
>CBDUPT010000236.1:0-4843 GCA_965369165.1 uncultured Flavobacteriales bacterium
TTTATAAATTAAATGGTTATAAACTTCCTAGAGATGCATCACAACAAGCTGAAATAGGTCAAACACTTAGTTTTATTGAAGAATCTGAGAGTGGAGATTTAGCTTTTTTTGACAATGAAGAGGGCAACATTATTCATGTAGGGATAATGTTAGAGAACAATAAAATCATTCATGCTTCCGGAAATGTTAGAATAGACAAAATAGATCATCAAGGTATTTTTAATGTAGATACTGGTGATTATTCTCATAGGTTAAGATTGATAAAAAAGGTGTTGTGAAACATCTCGTTTTGGTTTTAATATCGATAACACTCTTAGCCTGTTCGACACCAGGAAATAAAAAAACTTCTGTTGCTATACAGCCTTTAAATTCATTCCCAACAAACCTTCAAGATACAGTTAAACAAGCTGTTGAAAAATTTTATGAGTTTGATGTTATTACTTTTAAAGAGGTTAATATTCCTAAGGAATTTTACGTCACTGAAAAATCTCCAAGATATAGAGCTGACTCTATTATACACTACTTAAGAGCGAATAAGCCTGATAGTATTGACTTTATTATTGGCTTGACCGAAACTGATATTTCTACAACAAAAAAAGATAAAAATGGAAATATTAAAAAACCTACTTACAAATATAAAGATTGGGGTATTTTTGGGTTAGGATTCCGACCTGGAGAAAGTTGTGTTGTCTCTAATTACAGACTAAAACATAAAGAAAACAGTAAATCTATAAACCGTTTAAAAAAAGTTGTGATGCACGAATTAGGTCATAACCTAGGACTAACACATTGTCCAAACAAAAATTGTTTCATGCAAGATGCTGCAGAAACAATTAGAACTATTGACAAGGTTAAATTAAACCTATGCCAAGACTGTACAACACAAATCAACTAAAACTTCCCAAAACTCTTACAAAAGTGAGTGATTTTACACTCATCACATTTTGGCTTACGAGCCACACAAACATACCTCCCATGTAAAATCAACCAGTGATGAGCCAAAGGTATTACATCATCACTTAAATGCTTAACCAATTGCTCTTCGGCTTGTAATGGGTTTTTGGCATTAGTTGTTAAACCTAACCTATCAGCCACCCTAAACACATGAGTATCTACTGCCATAGTTGGTTTATTATAGATAACACTAGCAATAACGTTAGCTGTTTTTCTTCCGACTCCCGGCATTTTTTGTAAGTCATCTACATCAGAAGGGACAACATTACCAAAATCATTCACCAACATTTTAGCCATACCTACCAAATGTTTTGATTTATTATTAGGGTAACTAATACTCCTAATATATTCAAACACTTCCTCCACATCTGCCTCAGCTAAACTAGCTGCTTCTGGAAAACGCTTAAACAAATCTTTAGTAACAATATTTACACGTTTATCTGTGCATTGTGCTGACAAAATAACAGCCACTAACAACTCATAAGGGTTAGTGTACTCTAATTCTGTTTCAGCTATTGGCTGGTGTTTACTAAAGTAATTTACAAATTCCTGAAAGCGTTCTTTTTTTGTCATAAAACAAAAATACATTTTTCAGGTGTTTTTAATTCACTACTTTTATTTTCTGTTAATTATTATGACTGAATTTTTAATTTCAATAGCCTATTTTTTAGTCTTCTGATTTATTATAAGTAGGGTTGATTTTTTCAAGGACAGTATTATTCCTAGACACTGGTTCGTTTCACTCTTTAGTCTTAAAATCATAACAAGTATAATACTTACAGCAATTTACACACACTATTATAAAGATAGAGAAACTGCAGATATTTTTAAATATTTTGATGACAGCAAGGTAATGTTTGATGCACTTGGAAACAATCCTATTGATTATATAAAAATGTTAATTGGATTAGATAATGATAATATTTATTTCACTACAAAGTACTACAACAATATGGGGCATTGGATCCGCCCTTATGGTAATGAATTGTTTAGTGATAGTCATGTAATTATACGATTTAATGCATTTGTAAGATTATTCTCATTTGGCTTTATTCAAGTACATAATATTTTTATAAACTTTATTGCACTAACTGGATTAACAGCAATATACAAAGCTTTCAAACCATATTTAGTAAATAAAGAGAAGGCTTTATTTTATGCCATTGCTTTAATACCATCATTACTTTTTTGGGGGTCTGGTCTATTAAAAGAAGGCTTGATATTATTTGGAATTGGATTACTTACACTCCATTTTTTCAAACTACATAAGCAATTTAATTTTATTTCTATACTATTAATCATACTCTCATTACTTATTATAACTTATACCAAATTTTATCTTTTAGCAGCATTAATTATCCCTTTAATAGGTTACACTATAAATAAAACTCTTCAGAAGAAACCTTATTTTAGCTATCTAATTTCTGGTTTTTTCATATTAATTATAGGGTATATCCTTCAGTATGTTAACCCTAATTGGAATATCGTTAATATGATTGCAGATAAACAGCAGACATTTTCTCGTTTTATAGTTGAAGTAGAAACCAATAGTGGCTTTCTTATTCCTGAACTAAATGGCACCTTATCTATTATAAAAAACATACCTAACGCTTTAATTAATACATTAATACGTCCATTCCCTTGGGAATGTAAATCACCTTTCGTATGGTTAAGTTTACTAGAAAACATTATAATTTTAAGTCTTATAATCATGACTTTTTTGTTTAGAAAAAAGAATAATAGCAATTATAATATCATCTATTTTTGCTTAATTTTTTCATTTAGTTTACTCATCTTAATAGGATTAACAACTCCTGTTTTTGGAGCAATTGTGAGATACAAAATACCTGCTATTCTATTTTTATTAATTGGGCTTATTGCCATACTAGATTTAGAAAAAGTAAAAAGTAAATTTATCTGGTTAAAAAACATTTTATAATGAAGACATATTTAAAAATAGTTGCATTATTATTAATCTCAATTATCTTTTTTAGTTGTGAACCAAAAAAAACAGAACAAGTAGATTTAGTAGTTCATAATGCAAAAATCTACACAGTTAATGATGCGTTTGATATTACTCAAGCTATGGCAATTAAAGATGGTAAAATTATAGCTATTGGCCCTGAAAATGAAATTTTAAACAAGTATCAATATGTTGCTAAAAACATTATTGATGCCGAAAAAAAAGTTATTTACCCAGGGTTTATTGATGCTCATTGTCATTTTGTTGGTTATTCTCAAAACTTAAAACAGGTTAATTTAGTTGGTACTAAATCATTCAAAGAAGTTATTGATAGAGTTAAAGAATTTTCAGATAAAAATGATACTGAATGGATTATAGGAAGAGGTTGGGACCAAAATGATTGGAAAACAAAAGAATTTCCCACAAGGTTTGAGTTAGATAAACTTTTCCCAAACAAGCCTGTATTTTTAACTAGAATAGATGGTCATGCTGCACTGGCTAATGAAGCAGCATTTAAGATTGCTAAAATTACTCCTGATACAAAAATTGATGGTGGAATTATTACTTATCAAATCGAACAAAACGGAAATCCAATGGAGTTAAACCATACTGAACTTGGTAACTTTAATAATAATGCACCAAAAGCTACGGGAATATTAATAGATAATGCTATAGATTTGGTTAGTCAACATATTCCGAAGGTAGATAAAGAAGCTTTAACTGAATCATTATTATTCGCTCAACATAAACTATTCGAAGGAGGCGTAACTACGGTAGATGATGCTGGGTTAGGAAAAGATACCATAGACTTAATAAATGAACTACATCAACAAGGTAAGTTAAACCTTAAAGTTTATGCAATGATTAGTGGTAATGAAGCGAACCTAAATCATTACCTTAAAAAAGGACCTTATAAAACTGATAAATTAAGCGTTTGTTCCTTCAAGTTTTATGCTGATGGCGCTTTAGGTTCTAGAGGTGCTTGTTTACTTCAACCATATTCTGATGTATTAGAGCCTCATCATGGTCTTTTAATTAAAGATCAAAGTTTTTTTGAAAAATATGCTCCCCTACTTTATGAAAAAGGGTTTCAAATGAATACCCATTGTATTGGTGATTCAGCAAACCGAATGATATTAAATATTTATGCTAATGTTTTAAAAGGTGTCAATGATAAACGATGGAGAATTGAACACGCACAAGTTATAGATGGAAATGATTTTAAAAAATTCAAAGAATTTACAATTATTCCGTCAATTCAATCAACACACGCTACATCCGATATGTATTGGGCAGAAGAACGATTAGGAAACGAGAGGGTACATGGAGCTTACGCATATCAAACCTTATTAAAGCAAAATGGTGTGGTAGCTTTAGGCACTGACTTCCCAGTAGAAGGAATTAGTCCGTTTGCTACTTTCTATGCAGCAGTTGTAAGAAAAGATGCTAAAGGATATCCAGAAGAGGGCTTTCAAACTAAAGACGCTCTTTCTCGTAAAGAAGCTCTAAAAGGAATGACTATCTGGGCTGCTGTCGCTAATTTTGAAGAGAATGAAAAAGGAAGCTTAGAAGTTGGAAAAGCTGCAGATTTTATAATTCTCAATAATGATTTAATGGAATCTAATGAAGATAAAATACTATCAACAAAAGTTCTACAAACCTTTATTGATGGAGTAAATGTATTTAAAAGAAAATAATTATGCCTGAAGTACAAGAGATTATCAACGAACCTTTAATAACCAATGACGCTGTAGTTTTTGGATTACTAGCATTGTGTTTAGGAATTGTTTTTTACACCTCGCAACAAAAAGGTTTAAAATGGTTTTACAAAATAATACCTGCATTATTAATGTGCTATTTACTTCCTGCCTTACTAAGCACATTTAATATTATTTCTCCTAAAACATCAGGTCTATGGCCAATAGC
>CBDUPT010000237.1:0-4830 GCA_965369165.1 uncultured Flavobacteriales bacterium
CACTCATTACCCAATGGATAGAAGATTTTTTGTAAGAAGGAGCAAGACTTTCAAAATACTTCCAAGCTTTTTTGTTGGCTTTAAAGGTTTTTTCAAACTCTAAAGGGAGTTCTGTAGGCATGCTAGAAGCAGAATAACCTTTTGTAGTTTTATCGGAGCGTTGCTCATAAATTGCTAACCCGGCAGGCTGCATTAAGTTTTGAGCAATAAGTGTTTTTACTTTTTTAATGTTTACAGCACTCCAAATACTTGTCTTTTTACGAGGTGTAAACCTTATTTTGTAGCTTTCTTCATCAATAGATTTTCTTACACCATCTATCCAACCAAAACATAAAGCTTGGTCAACCGATTCTGACCATGACATAGAAGCCTTGCCCGATTTAACTTTGTAAAAACCAACAGATAGCTCCGTAGCTGTTTGATGATTGTTGGCAAGCCAAGTTCTAAACTCTTGTTGGGTTTTAAAAAATTGAGGTTTCATTTTTTTTGATTGAAACTTTTATTTGTTTCTATTTAAAACACTTATTACTAGTTGTTTAACAGTTTCCATTTCTTCGGGTTTGCTCGATGCTATAAATAGCGTTAAACTGGCTAAGGTATCATTACTTAAAATCAATTGATTTTCTTGGTTGTAAAGCATGGTATTGGCTTCTAAAAATTTTAAAAAACAAGCTGCTGCAATACGTTTATTACCATCTACAAATGAGTGGTTTTTAGTTATCAAATATAAAAGTGTGGCAGCTTTTTCTTCTAATGTTGGATAAAAATCAACATCATCAAAGCCTTTACTAATTTGTGCTAAAGAACTTTTAAAATTACCATCCTTTTCTTTGCCAAAAACATCCGAATCGAATTCCGAACGCATTTGTTCTACCAATTTTTCATATTCAGTAGTACTTGGATATTGAGCTTCTTTTTTGGTTAATCCTTTTACATCTAGCTGTTCATGATCATAATCATCTAATAATGTTAAGCCTTTGGCAAAATCGTGTAGCCAATTGTTATCCACTTCATTGGTTTTTTCTTCAATGGCTCTGCTTAAAATATGGATACCATCTTTTAGCAGTTTTACTTCTTGTTCTTTTTGTGCTAAACGTTTTTCATTAATAGCATAGCCTTTCACCAAATATTCTTTTAAAACGCTATTTGCCCAAATACGAAATTGTGTGCCTCTTTTAGAATTAACCCTGTAACCTACAGAAATAATGACATCTAAATTGTAATGATCTATATTTCTAGCTACCTGTCTTTTACCCTCTGTTCGAACTATCCGGAAATTCCGGACAGTTGAATCAGGTATTAATTCTTCTGAACCATAAATGTTTTTAATGTGTTCACTTATCGTTCGTACATCTTTATCAAATAACTCAGCCATTTGAGCTTGTGTAAGCCAAACCGTATCTTGCTCAAACTGTACATTAATTTGAGTAGAGCCATCATTGGCTTGATAAATTTCTATTTGGTTTTGCTCTCCCATTTGTATTTTTTGAGTAGTATGTGCAAAATTTGCCCATACCACTTATTCTTCTAACTCTCCCTCTTTAAAATATTACCAATGTGTTGGGTAATTACGCTTCTTTCTCGTTGAAAAAGCACTGTTATTTGCTCTTATTTCATTTTTAAGCTTTACGTAAAATCTTTTCCATTTTTCTGCTTTGCTTATGCAATTCAAATTTATCGGCTATTCCTTTAGTTTTTTTGCAGTAGTATCTATCTGTTGAATAAAGTCTTTTTCTGCTTTTGACAGCTCATTTTTTGTCTGCTCTTTATATTTCTCATATTCTTTATGAGCTTTATCTAAAGCCTTTTGATGGCTAATTTTTCCTGCATTGGTTAAAATGTCATTCCCCGTCATTGTTAAAAAATTGTCTAAGCGGCTTATCCAATCTTTCATATACATTGGTTTTCTGTTTAAAGCTTGCAACTCTGCTAATTCTAAATAAGCAGTAACCATTCTGTTAAGTATATCCAATTCTTTTTCGTTTAGATAGTTTTTAGCAACTTCAGTTTCTTTTTTGGTTGGCTTTTCGCCTTTAAAATTGGTTAACCCTAAATGAGGTTTGGTAGCGTCAATTCTTTTGTAAATGGTTTCAGCAGCTGTTTGTCCGTGCGCAGCCCAATGCATTTTATTTTGAACGGTCTTGAAAAACAGAATAGATTCTTCTGCATTTCCGTCATAATCAATACTTGTAGCATAAATGTCGAGTACTTTACGCCAAAATACTTTTTCAGACGAACGTATATCTCTGATACGAGCCAAAAGTTCATCAAAGTAATTCCCTCCGCCTGCTTCTTTTAGCAAGTCGTCATTCATTGCAAAACCTTTTACAATGTATTCTTTCAGTCTTTGGGTTGCCCAAATACGGAATTGTGTTCCTCTGTGCGATTTTACTCGATAGCCAACAGATATAATGACATCTAAATTGTAGAAATTGGTTGGTTTTGTAGAAAAATCGGAATTTCCGATTTTTCTTATTGAAGTCTCCTTTTTTAGCTCTCCTTCTTTGTAAATATTGAGAATATGTTCGTTAATAGTTGACTTTGCTCTTTGAAACAATTCAGCCATTTGCTCAATAGTTAGCCAAACGGTTTCGTTTTCTAATCGGGTTTGGATTTTGGTCTGACCGTCCTCTGTTTGATATATGATTAATTCACTTTCCATTGTCTAAACTATGATTTTATCTAGTTTTATTGATTTCTAAACTTTACGTAAAATCTTTTCCATTTTACGGCCTTTTGCCAATTCATCAATTAACTTTTCCATTTGCCTACATTGTTTGTACAGTTCAAATTCAGGTGCTATTTCTTCAATGCGATAACCACAAACTACGCCTTTAATTAAGTGGGCGTTGGGGTGCATCTTCGCCTTTTCAAAAAATGTTTTATACGTTGCTTTTTCATCAATAAGTGTTTGTAAGGTAGCTTCATCAAAACCCGTTAACCATGCTATAACTTGGTTTAGTTCTTCTTTAGTTCTGCCGTTTTTCTCTAACCTGTTAAGGTAAAGTGGGTAAATGCTAGCAAATACCATATTGGCAACTTGCTCATTTTTTTTGGCTGTAACTTTCATTTTTATTTAGGTTTGTTATAGCGTTGGTAATTTTTATATCGTTTTTAACCCTAACTCTTTTAAAAATGCATTATGCTCTTTGGTTTTCTTTTCAATTTGTTTATTGATAGAAGAAAGCTCTTTATTTACTTCGTTTAAGTCAATTTGAACTTCAGCCTCTGCAGTACTTACATAACGCGAAATGTTTAAGTTTTAACCATTCTTTTCAATCTCTTCCATTGAGATTTTTTTAGAGTAGCGTTCTGCCTCTTTTCGGTATTTGTAGGTTTCTACAATGTTTTTAATGTGCTTTTCATCTAATGAGTTTTGGCGTTTCCCTTTATCAAAATGCTCACTTGCATTAATGAATAACACATCATCTTCTTTTTTGCACTTTTTTAATACCAAAATACAAACAGGAATACCTGTTGAATAAAACAAGTTAGAAGGTAAACCAATAACCGCATCAATGTTATTGTCTTTTAGCAATTTGGTTCTAATTTTTTCTTCTTGTCCGCCTCTAAACAAAACTCCGTGAGGTAAAATAATTGCCATTGTACCTTCATTGCTTAAAAAATGAAAACCGTGCAACAAGAAAGCAAAATCTGCAGCTGACTTTGGAGCTAAACCATAGCTTTTAAAACGAAAATCTTCTGCCATTGTATCGTTAGGCTCCCAACGTAAGCTAAAAGGCGGATTAGCAACTATTGCATCAAATACTGTTTTTTTAGCGGGGTTCATTTCATTTAACTCATCCCATTGGTTTTTAAGAGTGTCACCATGAAAAATTTCAAATTCGGTGTCTTTCATGCCATGCAACAGCATGTTCATTCTTGCTAAGTTGTAGGTGGTTACATTGTTTTCTTGACCATAAATTTTACCAATGGTGCCTTTGTTGTTTTTTATTCGCTTACGAACATTCAATAGCAATGAACCCGAACCACATGCAAAATCTAATACTTTGTCGAGTTTACTTTTTTTGCCAGTACTTGGGTCTTGACTATCTAAAGTAACAATCTCTGAAAGGATAGTAGATATTTCTTGTGGCGTATAAAATTCGCCAGCTTTTTTGCCCGAACCTGCTGCAAACTGACCAATTAAATACTCATAAGCATCACCCAAAGTATCGGTATCGGTAGAGAAATCTTCAATGCCTTCGGCAATTTTTTGGATGATGTTGCAAAGCTTCTTGTTTCTTTCGGTTGGTGTTTTACCTAGTTTTTCAGAGTTTAGGTTAATTTCTGAAAACAGCCCTTGAAAAGAATTGTCGAACGATTCGTTTTCGATGTATCTAAAACCTTCTTCTAAGGTAACTAATAACTCACCATCTTGTGTTCTGGCTAGTTCTGCAATATTGCTCCAAAGGTGCTCTGGTTTTATTACATAATGCACTTTTCTTCGCATTTGTTTTTCAAAGGCAGCAACATCTTCTTCGTTTTCGTTGTACCAAATTTCTAATGGATTGCTCACCTTTAAGTCATCCATCACATCTTTAGGTGTGTTGTCAGGATAATCTTTGCCCAACTCTTTTTTAGCCGATTCTTCGTAATTGGCTGAAAGGTATCGCAAAAACAAAAACGAAAGCATGTAATCGCGAAACGAATCTGCATTCATCGCTCCACGCAGGTTATCTGCTATATTCCAAAGGGTTTTTCCTAATCTGTCTTGGTCTTTTTGTGTCATTATTCAGCTGTTATTGGTTCTTCTGCAAAGATTTCTGGTAAGTTAAATTTGTACTTGGTTAGAAATCCATCAAGAATTTTTTTAAATAAATCTTTAGT
>CBDUPT010000238.1:0-4830 GCA_965369165.1 uncultured Flavobacteriales bacterium
TAGGAAATCCATTTTTACCAAAACTTACAGAATCTATAAAAGGAATATTTGGTTTGCTAATTAATAAGATTCTGTATTGTTTTTTTAGATTTTGAAAATCAATAACAACAGTAGAGCCTATCCCTTGTTTCATCTGTTGAAATAATGGAAAAGCACCTGAACCATCTAAATAAACTAATAAAGGGAGCTTCTCATTTCTAGATTTAGTTAAGTAATAATTTATGGTGTCCCCTTTAATAGTTATTGTATGATGTTCAAAGCCTAAATTTTCTAATGAAATTTTATCCTGACTGTAGCTGCAATTAACTAAAAAAAATAGTGAGTAGAAAATGAAGATTTTTTTCATAATTATTTATGTTTTAATTTATAGTGAAATTATAAATTATGAAAATATCAAAATCTTAAGAAAAAGTTAAGGGATGTTAATAATAGTTAATGTTTAACACGAAAGAACTTCCGCTAATCCTAATAAATCAGTATTTAGTTTTTGGTTGTGTTTAATGGCCTTTTGAAAAGGGGTAAAAGCTACCTCTTTATTTATGATGCCAACCATTACATTTGTTTTATTGTTTATCAAGCTGTTCACTGCAGCATTTCCTAGTTGACTTGCTAAAACTCTGTCTGCAACACTTGGACTTCCTCCTCGTTGTATGTGACCAAGAACGGTTACTCTTGAGTCATAATTGGGGCAATGTTCTTTAATCTTTTTAGCAACCTCATAAGCACCACCAGCATCATCGCCTTCAGCAACAATTACAATCATACTTTCTTTATGATTTTTAGTATCATCATCTAGTTTTTTAACTAACTCATTGATGTAGGTTTGAGTCTCTGGTATCAATATAGCCTCAGCTCCAACACCAATACCACTTCTTAAAGCAAGAAAACCAGCATCTCTTCCCATTACTTCAATTAAAAATAAGCGGTTATGAGAATTCGCTGTGTCTCTAATTTTATCTACGGCTTCTACAACAGTATTTAATGCTGTATCATAACCAATTGTATTATCAGTTCCGAACAAATCGTTATCTATTGTTCCTGGAATTCCAATAAAAGGAATGTTATTGCAGCACCAGTAAAAGTTCCATCACCACCAATGGCAACAATACCATCTAAACTGAACTTTTTAATATTATCAAAAGCTTGTTGTCTTCCTTCTTTGGTGTGAAACTCTTTGCATCTAGCACTTTTTAAAATAGTACCGCCTCGTTGTATAATATTACTAACATCTTTTGATGTTAGTTGTTTGATGTTTCCTTCAATTAATCCTTTGTAACCTTCATAAATTACATAGGCTTCAATGTTGTTATAAATACATGTTCTTACAGCTCTAACTGCTGCATTCATTCCTGGAGCATCTCCTCCAGATGTAAATACGCCTATTTTCTTCATGATAATAATTTAAGTCTATTGTTACGTTCTAACGAAAAGTCAGTATCATTTTTAACAACATATTGTAGTATCACTAAAGTTAGTTCTTTTAACTTGGTGTTATTGATATTTAATAAGTGTTTTTGATAAAGCAATTCTTCTAAAATTTTAAAATGAGTTAACTCAAAATTTTGTTCACTAATCAATTTTTCGATTATTGTAGCATTATCGCTATCAACTAATTCGTTTAGGTTGATTTTTAAATAATCATTACCAAACTCATCTAAAGCTTCATTTGCTTTTTCGGGTTCGTTGTTTTGTTTTAATTGCAATACTTTTGCAATCATTTTAGTCAACTCATCTACATAGCGTTGTATATAATCTTTTTTAAGCATTTTCTTTTAGTTTATGAATCTTCTTAGTGCCTTTGTACATTTCATATTTCATAAATCGACATTCTAAACTTCCGTTAAACACCTTTATTTTACGTGATGGTCGTAAACCTACTTTCTTTAAAGCATCCATGTTAGAGCTAATCATCCAAGCATTCCACCCATCGTATTGTGCTTTTAGGTTGTCTCCAAAAGCAGTATATAATTCATCCACATTTTCACCAATTCGCTCTCCATAAGGTGGATTACAAACTATAACTCCTACTTCTTTAGGAGCTTTAAAGGCATTAAAATCTTTTTTGTGCAATTCTATTTTATCAGTTAATCCTGCGGCTTGTATGTTGGCTCTACTCATCCCCATCACTCTTCCATCATTATCAACTCCAATAATTTTTCCTACTAAATCAATTTCTTCATCCAAAGCTTCATCAACTACTTGTTCAAATAAGTCTTCATCATAATTTTTCCAATTCATAAAACCAAAAACAGCTCTATTAATATTAGGTGGAATGTTACAAGCAATCATTGCGGCTTCAATTAACAAGGTGCCCGAACCACAAAATAAATCTACGAAAGTAGATTGCTTGTCCCAGCCACTTAATAAAATTAACCCTGCAGCTAAATCTTCTTTAATGGGAGCAATACTTCTGCTATCTCTATAACCTCTTTTAAAAAGAGGGTCACCTGAGCTATCTAAGCTTACTGTACAAAGGTTGTCTGCATTAATGTGAATGTTAATACGAATATGTGGATTAGTTGTGTCAACATCAGGGCGTTTATCAAACCTGTCTCTAAATCTATCGGCTATTGCGTCTTTTGCTTTAAAAGCTGCGTATTTAGTATGGTTAAAAAGAGGTGAAAATACAGTGGAATCAATTGCAAATGTTTGGTTAACATCAAAAATTTCTTCCCATTCTATTTTCTTTATTTGGTTATATAAATCATCATCACTTTTAATGGTAAATTCTTTAAAAGGCATGATTAAACGATTGGCAGTACGCAACCATATATTTGCTTTGTAAAGCTCTTCTTTAGTTGCATAAAAAGTAACCGCTCGGTTTGCTTTTTCTATTTCGGTAATGCCTAATTCCTTTAACTCTTCAATTAAAACATCTTCTAAACCAAAAGAAGTTTTAGCTATAATTTTCTTTTTTCTATCCTGTAAACTCATAAAGCAAAAGTACTTATTTGAAAAACAAAAAAGGTTGCTACTAAAGTAACAACCTTTTTAATAAATGTAGATTATATTATTTTCTTGAAATTGCTTTTTCAGCAGCTTTTACTATTGCTTCAGCATTTAAGCCATATTTTTCCATTAATTGTTCAGGAGTTCCACTTTCTCCAAAACTATCGTTTACACCAACATATTCTATTGGTAATGGATTGTTTCTGCTAATTACTTGTGCTATACTGTCTCCAAGACCACCATTTATCATGTGTTCTTCAGCAGTTACTGCACATTTTGTTTTACTTACTGAATCTAAGACTGCTTTTTCGTCTAAAGGTTTAATTGTATGAATATTTATTACATCAGCACTAATGCCTTTTTCTGCTAATTGCTCGCAAGCTTGCAGTGCTTCCCATACTAAATGTCCAGTAGCAAAAATACTTACATCAGTTCCGTCTTGTAAATGAATAGCTTTACCAATTTCAAAAGGCTCATTCATAAATACAGGTACTTTTGGTCTTCCAAAACGCAAGTAAACGGGACCTTTATGATCTGCTATTGCTTTAGTAGCTGCTTTGGTTTGATTGTAATCACAAGGATTAATAACGGTCATTCCAGGCAACATTTTCATCATGCCAATATCTTCTAAAACTTGATGAGTTGCTCCATCTTCACCTAGGGTTAATCCAGCGTGAGATGCACATATTTTTACATTCTTATCAGAGTAAGCAACAGATTGACGAATTTGATCATAAACACGACTTGTAGAGAAATTAGCAAAAGTTCCTGTAAAAGGAATTTTACCACCAATAGTCATTCCTGCAGCTAAACCTATCATGTTTGCTTCAGCAATTCCTACTTGAAAAAACCTGTCAGGGTTTTCATTTTCAAAATCATTCATTTTTAATGAGCCTGTTAAGTCAGCACAAAGTGCTACTACATTTTCATTTTCTCTACCTAATTCTGTTAAACCGTCACCAAAACCTGATCGAGTGTCTTTTTTTTCTGTGTAAGTGTATTTTTTCATCTGTTTTATTCTGTTAAAATCTTACTTGAGTTGATAAACCTGATTTTATTATAATTTCTTTTTCTTCTGTAAATATGACTTGTTTTACATTGTAACCTCTATAAACCACCTTGTATTTTCCGGGTTGTAAAACAATTGTTTCCCTATCTAAGCTTGGATCAACATTTCTAATCCATTGTAGTTTATTATTTTCCATTGTAAATATACTTGCAACACCTTTGCTTGGGAGGTAAAAAATACCAACACCCGGTTCTGGAATAAAAACCTTTGTAGTGTGACTTTGTTTAATATTTACATCCTTAACATGCATTCTTGGTAAAGTCAAAATTTCTAAATCATAGTTTCCTGTAATGTATTTTGTAACTTCTTCAAAATCTTGAACATAAAGTGTTTTCATTTTACCTGCTTGTCTTACAATACATTTCAACTCATCATATTCATTAACACCGTTAATATCTAACTTTAACATACCTTGAGGGGCATCAACTGCAATAACATTATGTTTCCCTGCAAAAATCTCTATGTTTTCTTTCCCAACTTCTGGTATAGTATGGACTTGTAAATCGTATTTTAAAACGGGGTCTAAAGGGATAGTGTCTGGCTCTCCTCTGTTATTCATTGTATGAATAAAGTTGTTCGTAATTGCTTTAGTGTGATTGTTGTAAAAAGTCATATTAACATCTGTTTCAGTTGGGTTACCAGCTTCATCTAAAAGGTTAACCTGAACAGTAGTGTTATTCATTACCTGAGAGATAACAACATTTAAAATGTTTTGAAAAGATTCTTGATCTTTAGTTTCGTAGAAAGTACCGATGCATTTAAAGGCATCTATCATTTCAACATCTAAATCCATTCCAATAACAAATGGTTTT
>CBDUPT010000239.1:0-4773 GCA_965369165.1 uncultured Flavobacteriales bacterium
TAACCGCAATATCTTATGCTCAAGTAGGTATTGGTACTACAAACCCAGATGCATCATCTGCATTAGATATTACATCTTTAGATAGCGGCTTGTTAATACCACGTGTAAGTTTAGTCAATGTAACCAATGGTACAGCACCAATAACAACACCTGCTACGAGTTTGTTAGTATGGAATACTAATGCAGCTGTAGTTGGAGGTAATGGTATAGGTTACTATTATTGGGATAGTGCTAATTGGGTACCATTTTTAGGTGACAAGAATACGTTGGATGAAGCTTATGATGAAGGTGGTCCTGGTGCTGGTAGAATTATTAACGCAACTGATGGTGATTTTCAAGTTAATTCTGGTAGAGTAGAGTTTACACATTCTAACGAAGCTACAGGAGTTGCTGGTACGGGTGTTTTGGAAATTAATAATTCTTTACGTTTAGATGGAAATGAAGTTATAACAAATACGGGTGATGAATTGTTTCTGCAAAATGGTAATAATGGAGATTTAAGTGTTGATTTTGATACGGTTTTTGTTGATGCAAGTACAGATAGAGTTGGTATTGGTACAGCTGCTCCAAATGCAACTCTAGATGTAAGGGGTTCAGCTATTTTCAATGAATTAAGCGGTGATTTTGATTTTAGAGTAGAATCAAATAATAATACAAGTATGTTTTTTGTCAATGGAGGTACTGATAGAATTGGGATAGGTACTACTTTACCAACTGCCACTTTAGATGTAAGAGGTTCTACTATTTTTAATGAAACTAGTGGGAATAATGACTTTCGAGTTGAGTCCGATAACAGAGCATACGCTTTATTTTTAGATGCAAGTAGAGATGTTGTTTTTATTGGTTCAAATATTTTTAACCCAGGAGGGTTAACTAATAACGGTAACATTATGCCCAATGGAGTTGCTGTAGATTATGTTGCATCATTTTACCAAGGTACTTCTAACGGAACAGCGGTACAATTGGGCTCAACAGAATATATTATGGATTCGGGCAATTTGCAAATGTCTGTTTATGGAAGTTGGCTTCCATATTATCCAATGAGTGCTACTTCTCCGTTTACTCTAGGTAATAGTGCGCAAAGGTGGAATAGTGTGTGGGCAATAAATGGAACAATTCAAACAAGTGATATAAAACTAAAGAAAAATATAAAGCCACTTAACTATGGTCTAGAAGAAATATTGCAATTGGAAACTATTAAATATCAATGGAAAAATAGTATTGATGATAAAGAAAAAATAGGGTTTTCTGCACAGCAGCTACTTGACATAATTCCTGAAGTTGTAGTAACGCATGATTATCAATACGCAGATGATGAAAAAACAATGGTAAAAATAGAGAATGAAAACTTAGGAGTTTATTACAGTGATATGATTCCTGTACTTGTAAAAGCAATACAAGAGCAACAACAACTTATTGAGAACCAAAACATAAAACTTGAAAAGTTAAATCATTTAGAAAAAGAGGTTAATGAGTTGAAAACCTTATTAAAAAAGAACTAATAGAAGGATTAGCTAACAGTATTTACTCAATATTTGAGAAGTTCTCACATTTGTGAGAACATAAAGAAAGTCGCTGTAGGGAGCGACTTTCTTGTTTTTAGTACGCTACATACTCAACAATCTCTAGACCATAACCAATCATACCAACGCGCTTGGTTTGTAAGCTATTAGAGATTAGTTTTAGTTTGCTAATTTTTAAATCATAGGATATCTATGTTCATATAATGAATTTTTTTCGTGGTTTAATCACTTTATAGGACGAAATATTTTTTAGCATAATTTAACATTTCAGTTATATTAATTAACTTTAGTATTTAGATGAGGTATTTATTAATTTTTTTTCTACTTGTTTTTAGTTTTTTATCCTTTTCTCAAGAAAAAAAACAAGTATCCTTTAGGCAACTAACAGTAGCTCAAGGCTTATCTCAAAATAGCGTTGTGGCAGTAGTACAAGACTCCTTTGGTTACATGTGGTTTGCTACTCAGGATGGATTAAATAAATACGATGGTAAAAGTTTCACCTATTTTAATAAACAATTTGAAGATGTAACAAGACCTAACTACAGTAAGTTAGGTAAATTATATATTGATAAAGCAGGCGATTTATGGATTATTAGTATTTCGGGTGTTTTAGAAAAATTTGAAAATAACGAACAAACATTTAATAAAATATCTGCAATAAAAGATGTTTCAGTTATCCTACAAAAACATAATGAAGATTATTTTATAGGAACTTATGGCAATGGGCTTTTTAAAATTGATGCAAAGCTAAAAGATACCATTCAGATTTTTGAAAACAGATTGAAAGACTTGTATGTTTTCGATATGCATCAATCTAGTCATGACATATTCTTGGCAACAAATGAAGCTATTTTTCAAGTTAATAACAGTAAACTTTCAACAGTAGAAGTTGAGAACAATTCTAAAAACTTCAGCACAATTACAAGTTCTAAAGATGGAACAATTTGGCTAGGAAGTTTTGGTAATGGCTTATTTAATAAACGGAAAACGGCAACTAATTTCACAAAATTTAATCACACCGACTTACCATCTTTATTAAATATTCAAGATATTCTAATAGACAAAGATGATAATTTATGGATAGCAACTTATGGTAAAGGACTATATTTCTTAAATACCAAAACCAATAAAGTGTCTCATTTTACTGAAAATAAAAATAACCCGTTTGCAATTCAATATAACGACATCTTGTGCATTTATCAGGATTTTACAGGAGCGATTTGGTTAGGTACAGATGGAGCCGGATTAAGTTATTATGATGAACATTTGTCTAAATTTAATGTCATTACAAACAATCAGGTGCCAGAAAATGTCAGCGTTGATGTAGTGCGAGCTATTGCAGTTGATAAAGAAAAAATTTGGTTAGGGACTTCTGGGAAAGGGCTTACAACAATTAATACTGAAAAGAATCAATTTAAAACTTATACGAGTAAAAATTCAAATTTAAAGAGCAATCGTATAATGAGTCTGCTTTTTGATAATAATGAATTATGGATAGGTCATCAAGGTCAGGGACTACAATTGATGGAAAAATCTGGTGTAATTCAAACGATTAAAGAATTCAAAAACCAAACCATTTGGAAAATTTATAAACATAATACTAATCAACTTTGGTTATGTACAAGAGATAGCGGATTAATTCTCTTCAATAAAACGAAAGGAATAGTGAATCATTTTACAGCCGAAAACTCAAAATTAAATACTAATAACATTAGAACTATTGAAAAGGGAGATAACAACCTAATTTATGTTGGTACTGAAGACAAAGGTCTCTATGTATTAAACTTAGAAAATGAAGCTATTGAAGCTGTTGAGGAAATTTCAGATAAAATTAAATCTTTATATTTTGATGGTAGAATATTATGGATAGGCACCAATGGTAATGGTATTAAATCTTATACAATTTCTAATGAATTAGTTAATAATTACACTACAGATTATGGATTAGCTAATAATGTAGTATATGCAATCTTGCCCGATAAAAATGGAAATCTTTGGCTTAGTTCAAACAAAGGGATTAGTAAGTTTAATCCTTTTGATAAAAAAATGCGATATGTAGAAAATTACACTAAAAATAGTGGCTTACAAGATTTTGAATTTAACACTGGAGCCTATTATAAAGATGATGATGGTACACTTTATTTTGGTGGGTTGGAAGGTGTAAATTGGTTTAACCCAATTGAAATTAGTATTAATGAAGCCAAACCAAAAACTGTTATTTCAAAATTTGAGGTGTTTGGTGTAACTCAACCACAAAACACTGACGTCATATTAAAACATAATCAAAACACCATAACGTTTACTTTTGCTGGTTTGCATTTTTCAGAACCAGACAAGAACCTTTACAGATATAAGTTAATCAATCATGATGAAGATTGGACATTCCCAGATTATAACAATGTAGCACATTATACCAATCTACCTCCAAGCGATTATACATTTTTGGTAACTTCCAGTAATTACGAAGGTGTGTGGAATAAAGAACCAACGACGTTCAGGTTTAGTATTTTAAAGCCTTGGTATAAAACAAATCTTGCTTATATTATTTATGCTCTTTTATTGGCTTTAGGTTTGTATGCTATCTACAACTACTTTAGATTTAAATGGAAACTGGAAACACAATTACGTCTTGAACATGCTGAAGCTAACCGTTTAAAACAACTCGATGAATTTAAGAAAAAACTATACACTAATATCTCTCATGAGTTTCGTACACCATTAACACTAATTTCTGGTCCAATAGATCAACAGCTATCAAAAAATAATTTAAATAACGAAGACAGGGAAGTATTAGGGTTAGTTAAACAAAATGCAAATCGTTTATTAAACCTAGTAAATCAGATGCTTGATTTATCTTTAATAGACTCTGGACAATTACAACTTAAGGTAGCAGAAGGTAATTTAAATATGCTTCTTAATCAGATTGTAGCTGCGTTTCAGTTTAAAGCAAAAGACAAACAAATTACAATTAATAGCCGAATTAAGAGCTTAAAAGATGCTTGGTACGATATAGATGTAATTGAAAAGATAACTTCAAATTTACTTTCAAATGCCATAAAATATGCACCTAATTCAAGTGAGGTTATTTTAGATGCTAATGAATTAGACAACGCATTGGTATTATCAGTGATTAATGTTAATGCCTCTATTTCCAATAAAGATTTCGATAAACTATTTCAACGTTTTTATCAAAACGATTCAAGTATAGATGGTGTTGGTGTTGGTTTGGCACTTGTTAAAGAACTTGTTG
>CBDUPT010000240.1:0-4730 GCA_965369165.1 uncultured Flavobacteriales bacterium
AAACTTATCTAAAGTACATGTAAATAATAATGATAAGAGTCAATAATGACAGAAATCATATTGGTAAGAATTTTATTATGAAAAATCAATGATTAACTTGTGCAATAATAAAGCAATAATGAGTAATTAAGTTTGTTTATCACTAAAGTTAGCATTATCAATTCTTTAAATTCAATAGGACTAACATCTTAAGTGATTAGTGGGGTTGGAGCAGAAGGCTACTCTAGAGAATTTAGAAGAGGCTTTTTTTTGTGGTAGTTTCTAATTTTTGGTTTGAAATTTGTGGAAAGCCGAAGTAAATTCATCTACTTACAAACACAAATTATGAAACCTTTTCTTACTCTAGTTTTATCATTACTAATATCTTCTTTATATGCTCAAACATGTACTTCTTCTGGAGGTGATGATCTTCCTGATATGGATGATTATCCATACACTTTTAGATGTGGAACAGCAAGAATAAATAGCTATAAAAAGTTTTCTAAAGATTATAAATTAATTGATGCTTGTGATAATTTTTGGGCTGAAGGTAGTTATTATAAAAAAGGGAATCAGGTTTATTATAGTCCAGAATACGGAACGTTTAATGTAATTAAAGAAGCAAAGGTTAAAAGTTTTAGGTGTGAAGATGGTATAGCAAAAGATGATTACAATATTTATTACCTAGGAAATAAAGTAGAAGCTGTAAATCATTCTAATTTTAAGTCTATTGGTAAATTTTATTGCACTGATAATGAGAATGTTTATTTCAAAAACAAATACGCTGAGAATCATATGTTAACTGAGGTTAAGGTAGGTAAATCGATTAATTTTCAACTAATAGGAGATTCAACTTCTTATTATATTAAGAATGATAGTAGTGTTTATTATTATGGGAAGGTATTACCTGATGCAGACCCAAATAGTTTTGAAATGTTAGAGTATGGTTATTCTCATGATAAAAACTATGCTTATTATAATGGTGAGAAAATAGAAGGATTAAAAGGAGAAAGTTTTAAAGTGATAAAAGATTGTTATTTAGGTAGTGATGGTATTTTGCTTTGCAACGGAAATAAAAAATTAGAGCATAGTGATGCTGCTACCTTTAAAGCAATAGAGTGTGGTTATTATAAAGATAAAAATAACGTGTATCTTAATGGAGGTATTATACAAGGTGTAGATGTTAATTCATTTGAAATTTTATCTTGGGGCTATACTAAAGATAAAAATGCTGTTTACTGTGATTTGAAACTAATTGAAGGTGCAGATCCTGTTAGTTTTGAGGTGTTAGCTAGAAAGCATGCTAAGGACGATAAGCATATATTCTATTTACAAAAACAAATGGATTGTGATTATAACAGTTTTAAAATAGATCCAACTTTAGATTATTTATCTAGTGATAAAAACAATAACTATAGTAGGGGGAAGCTCGTTAGTAATTAAAACAATTTTTTATAACTTCAGGAGTTTAGTTTTAATATGAAAATAAAAATAGAGAACCCATGCAATGAAGACTGGAACGCTATGAAAATAGGTTTAGTTTCTCGTCATTGTGATGCTTGTGAAAAATCTGTATTTGATTTTACTAATAAAACAAAAGAAGAAATTCTAACCTTTTTAATTCAAAACCAAAACAAATCTATTTGTGGAAGGTTTAAAAAGACTCAAATTGATTTTCATCATGATGAGTTAGAAGTTATAATTGAAGGATTAAAAACTCAAAAAAATAATAAATACGCATTTGCAATATTATCTTTAGCTTGTCTAGCAATGGTTTCGTGTTCTAGTGAAGTTGACAATGAAGATCCAATTATGGGGCAAATAGAAACGGAAATAGCTATTACTGATACAACACAAGATAGTGTTCCAGCATGTGAAGTCCAAAAAAGAAAAATCAAAGGAAATGTAGCTTTAGATTCAATTGCTCCTGAAATTTATATAGATGAAGTTATAGTTGGTGATGTTGTTTATATACCTGATGGAGATGACCCTTTGGTTTTTGCCGAAAAAATGCCTGAATTTCAAGGAGGAATGGATAGTTTATTTTCTTTTTTAAGTGCTAATTTAGTTTATTCTGTATGGGAGAAAAAGAATGATATACAAGGTAAAGTTTATGTAAATTTTGTTATAGAAAAAGATGGCTCCATAAATGATATTAAGATATTAAGAAGTGTTGAAGGTTCTAAAAACTTTGATGCAGAAGTAATAAGGGTAATTGAAAAAATGCCAAAATGGATACCTGCTGAACAAAAAGGAGAAAAGGTAGCTATCTCTTATAATTTGCCAATTAATTTTAGTTTAAAGGATTGATACAATATTAATGTAACTTTTCTTTAAGTTATTACACTAACATAATATCAAGTATTTTAATCTTGTTTAGTTAGTGCAAAATTGAGCGGATTTAATTTAAATCGGCTCATTCTTTATTTTCTACTTAGTTTTGAAGCAAATAATCACTTAAGTGGAACATCTCTATCTTTTTATCTTATTAGCATTATTGGCTGAAATTCTTGGAACAGTAGGTGGGTTTGGATCTTCCTTGTTTTTTGTGCCAATTGCTAGCTATTTTTTAGATTTTCATTCTGTATTGGGAATTACAGCTATGTTTCACGTCTCCAGTAACATTACTAAAATAGCTTTTTTTAGGAAAGGGTTTGATAAAAAGATGGTTCTAGCATTAGGTATTCCTGCAGTTCTTTTTGTAATTATAGGAGCTTATCTAAGTCAATTTTTTGTTACTAAATATCTAGAAATAGCTTTAGGTATCTTTTTAATATCTATGAGTTTGATTTTATTAATATTTAAAAAATTTGTAATTAAGGCCACTAACAAAAATTCAGTAATTGGTGGTTCTCTTTCTGGGTTTGTTGCCGGTTTATTAGGTACGGGAGGCGCCATAAGAGGTATTACTATGGCTGCATTTAATCTTAAAATGGAAGTCTTTATAGCTACTTCTGCGATTATAGATTTAGGAATAGATAGTAGCAGAAGTATAGTCTATTATTTTAATGGGTATATACATCAACATGATTTGTATTTAATACCAATATTATTAATTGTAAGTATAGTCGGAACTTACATCGGTAAAAAAATACTTCAAAAAATATCAGAAGAACGCTTTAAAGGTATTGTTTTAATACTAGTATTGATTACTGGTGTTATTACATTGGGTAAAATTATTATAGAGGGATAGAATGTGTATGAGTAAAGTCATTCTTTTTAAGGATATTTTTATCGAACTTAGAACGAATTAAATAAACTAACCATGTACTACATTAATAAGACAACTAATTACAGTTTTGAAGAGGCTGAAGAAAAAATTAAGAATTCTTTAAAGGAAAAGGGCTTTGGGATATTAACCGAAATAGATATGCAAGCAACCATGAAGATGAAGCTTGACAAAAACATTAAAAAATACAAAATATTAGGAGCTTGTAATCCCAATTTTGCCTATGAGGCCTTGATGGAAGAAGAAAAGATTGGAATTATGTTACCTTGCAATGTTACTGTTATAGAAAATAAAGATGGAAGTGTAGATGTCTCTATTATTGATCCAGAACAAGTTTTTAAGGTTATTGGAAATAACAAAATAGCACCTTTTGCTAAAGAAGTAAAAAAGGTCTTGGAAGAAGCACTTTCAGAACTTTAAACTAAATATCACTTCACTTGATCAAAGCTAATACTTAAACTTTTTTCAAAATACCTTAATTGTCTCAATTCGGTAGAGGTAACTAAACTTAAAGAGATACCTCTTTTACCAGCTCTAGCAGTTCTTCCGCTTCTGTGTGTGTAATATTCTTCCTTGTCTGGTAATTGATAATGTAAAACATAAGATAAAGCTTCAATGTCAATTCCTCTAGCGGCAATATCTGTAGCAACTAATAGTTGAACGCTTTCATTTTTAAAAGCACGCATGGCTTTATCTCTTTCTTTTTGCAATAAATCTCCATGAATACAATCTGCAGCAATATTTTTAGCTTGTAATTGTTTGGTTAGTTTTTGAGTAGCAGCTTTTGTTTTGCAAAAAACAATACCTCTGTTGTTTTCTTGCTTTTTCAAAAAGTTGATAATCTCCTGCAGCTTTTCTATTTCATCACAAACAATGTATTGGTGCTCAATGTTTTTGTTTACCGTATTTTTATTACTCACTTCAATACGGTAGGCATCTTCATTCATGTGTTCATTAATAATCTGCTTAATTCCATGAGGAATAGTTGCAGAAAACAACCAAGTCTGCTCCGATTTAGTAATAAAAGAAAGGATTTGATCTAATTCTTTCTTAAACCCCATACTTAGCATTTCATCAGCTTCATCAAGTACTATTGTTTTAACATTTCTTAAATCCACAGCTTTTCTGTTTACCAAGTCAATTAATCTACCAGGAGTTGCCACAACAATGTGTGTTGGGCGTTTTAAATTTTGAATTTGTCTATCTATAGGAGCACCTCCGTAAACTGCTTCAGTAAATATTTTATCAGTGTATTTGGTAAAACGAAACAATTGTTTAGCTACTTGTTGCCCTAATTCTCTGGTAGGACATAAAATAATGCTTTGTATTACATTGTTTTTTGGATCAGTATTTTGAAGTAGTGGCAAACCATAAGCAGCAGTCTTTCCAGTTCCAGTTTGAGCCTGTGCAACCAAGTCTGTTTTGGTAGTTAAAAGCAATGGTATTACCTCTGCTTGAATTTCAGTAGGAGTAATAATTCCAAGTTCTTTTAATCCTTTAATAAAGTCTTTTGTAATACCTA
>CBDUPT010000241.1:0-4663 GCA_965369165.1 uncultured Flavobacteriales bacterium
TTTGCTACATCTGCATTTGGAACAATTCTCCATCCCCCAAAAGGTATCGGGCTCATTGTTTCTACACCACCAGCAATAATACAATCAGCCAACCCTGCATTTATTTTAGCAGAAGCAATAGCAATTGTTTCTAAACCAGATGAACAATAACGGTTCACAGTCATTCCTGGAACTTGATCGGTATTTAAACCCATTAATGAAATCATTCTACCAATATTCAAGCCTTGTTCTGCTTCTGGTGTGGCGTTTCCAACGATTACATCATCAATAGTTTCTTTATCTAAAGAAGGAATAGATTTTACCAAGTGGTTTACCACTTTTGCAGCTAAATCATCTGGTCTCATAAATTTAAACAAGCCTCTTGGTGCTTTACCAACTGCTGTTCTGTATCCTGCTACTATATATGCGTTCATATTGTTAGATTTTTAGATTGAAAGACTTTAAGAAAAAAGACATTATTCATTTATTTTCTTTTTAAACCCTGCAATCATTTTTTGTATTTCGTTTATTTTATTGATTAACTCCTCTACTTTTTCATTATTCTCTTGATACAAACCACTTGTAAGAAGCAATTGCGTTTCCAACTCATAAGAAGAACCCATAGCTATCTCTAAAAATCTACTTATTTCTTTTTTAGAATTTCTACTTGTTCCTTCCGCTATATTAGAAGGTATTGATATTACACTTCTGTTTATTTGGCTAACCAAAGAAAATTTTTCTAGATCAGGTAACTTCAAAAACCAAATCCATTGATTTTTTCCAAATTTTTAATTCTCTAAAGTTATGCTTCATTAGTCTTATAGTCTTTAAATCTTAGGTTTTATTGTCTAATTTCTAAGCACTTTTCCTGTTGTAATAATACTTTGTAATCGCTCTAATGTTTTACGTTCAGCACAACATTCTAAAAAGGCTTTTCTTTCCATATCAAGTAAATACTGTTCATTTACTTCTGTTGGTTGAGATAAGTCTCCACCACACATTACCCAACCCAATTTTTCTGAAATTAGTTGATCATGCTCAGAAATAAAATTCCCAGATTTCATTGAATTGGCACCAACGTAAACTATTCCTAATCCTTCTTTACCAAGTACTTTAATATTTTCTCTTTGAAGTGGCTGTGTATAACCTTTATTTGCCAGATTCAACGCAGCTTGTTTAGCATAGGTCAATTGATGTTTTCTACTTACAATCCATTCATCTATTCCTTCTCGTAAATAACCTAAATCAAAAGCTTCTTGTCCAGATGTTGCTACTTGAGCCTGACCAATAGTTAAAAAACGATTTCGTAAAACATTTAACCTTATTCCATCACCATATTCATCAGAAGCTCTTAAAGCAAATTCTTTTGAACCTCCTCCGCCAGGAATTACACCAACACCAAATTCTACTAAGCCCATATATGTTTCAGCATGAGCAACAACCTTATCTGCGTGCATACTCATTTCACAACCACCACCTAAAGCTAAGTTATGCGGTGCTACTACTACCGGAATGGAAGAATATCGCACTCTCATCATTGCATTTTGAAATGCTCTAATGGCAAAGTCTAATTCATCATATTCTTGCTCAACAGCCATCATAAATATTAATCCAACATTGGCACCTGCACTAAAATTCTCTCCATCATTACTTATGACTAAACCTTTATATTCTGCTTCTGCTAAATCAATGGCTTTGTTTATTCCAGCAATAACTTCCCCACCAATGGTATTCATTTTTGTACTCCACTCTAGGTTAATAATACCATCACCCAAATCAACAATAGTAGCTGCTGAATTTTTCCAAATGGTATTTTCATCTCTTAATACATCTAAACTTAATATCTCTTCAGAACCAGGAATTACTTGGTAAGATTTAGAATCTATATCATAAAAATATTTTACACCATTTTCAATTTTATAAAATGTTGGACAACCTGCAGCAATCATTTCTTTAACCCATCCATTAACCGAAAATCCCATCTCCTCAATTTTTGGAATAGTTTTTTCAACCCCTAAAATATCCCAAGTTTCATACGGCCCTAATTGCCAGCCAAAACCTGCATTTAATGCATCATCTATTTTATAAATGGCATCTGTAATTTCTGGGATTCGATTAGACACATAACTAAATAAACCATAAAATGATTTACGGTAAAAATCTCCTGCTTTATCTTTTCCTGCCGCCAGTACTTTAGTTCGCTCTTTTAAATCTTCGATTGGTTTTGCCATCTCTAACGTAGCAAACTTTACTTTACTTTTCGATTTGTATTCTAAAGTGTTTAAATCTAAAGCAAGAATTTCACTTTTCCCTTTATCATCTTTTACCTTCTTATAAAAACCTTGTTTGGTTTTAGAACCCAACCAATTGTTCTCCACCATTTTTGAAACATAACTTGGTATAGAAAATAATTCGTTAGCTTCATCATCTTTACAATTCTCTCTCACTCCATTCGCTACATGAACTAAAGTATCCAATCCAACAACATCACAAGTACGGAATGTTGCAGACTTCATTCTACCTATTACAGGACCAGTTAATTTATCTACCTCCTCAATGGTTAATCCCATTTCAGTTACATTATGAAAAAGAGACATAATAGAATAAACCCCTATTCTGTTGGCTATAAATGCTGGGGTATCCTTACAAACCACAGTAGTTTTACCTAAAAAACGCTGTCCATAATCTTCTAAAAAGCTCATTACTTCTGGGCTAGTTTTAGGAGAAGGAATTAATTCTAATAATTTTAAATATCGTGGTGGGTTAAAAAAGTGTGTTCCGCAAAAGTGTGCTTGAAAATCTTCACTCCTGCCTTCTAACATTAAATGAATAGGAATACCTGAAGTATTAGTTGTAATTAATGTTCCAGGCTTACGATACTTTTCTACATTAGTAAAAACTTGCTGTTTTATATCTAATCGCTCTATCACAACCTCAATAATCCAATCACAATCTGCAATTTTCGACAAATCATCATCAAAATTTCCAGTTGAAATTCGATTAACAAATTTCTTACTATATATAGGCGAAGGATTAGATTTTAATGCAAATTGTAATGCATCGTTCACTAATTTATTACGAGCTCCCTTCGTTTTCCCCGAAGGAGGAAGGTCGGTTGCTTCTTTAGGAACTATATCTAACAATAATACCTCAACACCAATATTTGCGAAATGGCACGCAATACGCGAACCCATTACACCTGAACCTAGTACGGCAACTTTTTTAATTGTTCTATTTTTCATATTTCACTTATGTCAATTAGTTCAATAAAATATTAAATTTTCCAACACCATACTTCGACAGGCTCAGCATGACATCTAATATCAATTATTGATTTCTTTATACTCTTCTATTACTCTATTTACATCATCCATTACTTCAAAAAATACACTCAGTTTAGTTTGAGGGATTTCTTTTAATAATAACTCATTAAAACCAGATACTACTTGCTTTGCAATTTTTCTTTTTTCAACCCCTTCAGGAGTTAAAAACAAACGAACAACCCTTTTATCAAGTTTGTCTTTCTTCTTGAAAATTAAGTTATTATCTTCTAAAGTTTTTATGATTCTGCTCATACTTGTTGCTTCCAACCCCAAAGTAGGAGCAATTGAAGTAGAAGGTGTACCTTCTTTATCAATACTCAACAACACCAAACCAGTAGCTTGAGTAGTTCCAAACTTAGCTGCAACTTGGTTATACATCTTAAACATATTATGCCAAGTGGACTTAATTTGAGCGTCTATTGTAGTAATTTGAGTCATATTATTATGTAAGCATAGTAAATGTAATAAAACAAACTATGCAAACATAATATTTTAACTATTTTTTAATACTAATTTCTTTTTGGATTAACCAAGACTGGATGATTTGATCATTAGTAGAAAAATGACCCAATACAAATAAATTTGAAGAAAGCAAAGCATCAGAAACAGAAGCTTTTTCTTTAACTACAGCCACAGGCTCAAGGTAAGATGAATGAATAAAATAAATGCCATTATCCTCTTTAGAGATAAACCCCACATGATTATCTAAACCAACAATATAGAGTTGATTGGGGTTTGAATTAATATAATTAAAGAGTTTAATAGTATCGTTATTTTCTATTTGCTGCACATTATTGCACAACGTATTTACAATACTATGAGAATATTGCTGCGCTAGCTTATACCGATTCAAATTAAAACCAATGTGTTTTAAGGTGGTGGTAACAAAGTAACCACAAGCAATTTGTCCTTTAGTTGGAACATTCGAAATCCCATTATAATCCCATTCCGTTCCGTACCAACTCGGAAAAATATTGTCAATCAGCTGCGTGTAAAGATAGGTTTTACTTGCTGAGACAGACTTGTGTTGCTTTATTGAATCACCACCTTGATAGGAAACTTTCAACTTACTTTTTTGAGTAGAAATTTCAGCCAATTGCTGATTGTAAGTTTTTGTTTTTTGAGAAAAAACAGTTCCTACTGCACTAACTAACACTACTAATATTATTACACGCATAACAAGTAAATTATTTAATAAACTACTTTTATAATGCAACTACTTAAAAAAGATACAAGTTGATTTTGTATTTTTATAAGATGGCAACTGAACAACTACAACAAGAAGGAATAACTAAACAAGAACAAATTGGTTATTTAAAAAGCAAACTAAATATGCTGCAAGGCACCTTATATTTAACTCC
>CBDUPT010000242.1:0-4646 GCA_965369165.1 uncultured Flavobacteriales bacterium
CTGAACTTACTTCAATAATAATATTCCGATTACGCTTCTTTAAAAATCGAGCTCCCTGTTCTGATTGCAATTGATCTAACAAAACTGTTACATCATCTCGCTCAGCGATAAAATACTCTAAATAATTTGGTGAACTTCCTTGATGTACTTGAGTGTAATTACTTTTTGTAGCTTGTAAAGTAGGTGAAATTTGAACTGCATTAATATTGCCCGGCTCAATTTTAGCCTGCATTAAAAAATAAAGTACTCCATCTATTTTTTTTGTGATAATCCCTAAAAACCCAACCTCAGGTTGATTAATTATAGGTTGTTGCCAATGACTAACATTTCCCCAATTAGTTTTAATATCAATCCCTTCAATTGAAAAAAACTCATCAGAATCATGAGTTAAATTCCCGGTAGCTTCTTCAAACTTCCAACGCTGCATTTCTGCAAAAGGAATTGGTGTTATTTTATGGTAAACAGCCTTTTTCTTACTCTCTAACCACTCCATAAACTGAGCAGTCTCCATTAATGGATTATCTGTTGTCAATGCAGATTTTAAAAAATGATATTGAACTTTTTGGTTCATTCTATTTTTTAAACTCAGCGTGTGTTTTTTCTAAAACTTTAAAGGCTCCTTCAGTAGTTTTTGATTCAGCGTAAGTTCTTAAAACTGGCTCAGTACCAGAAGGGCGAATCATTACCCATTCATCATTATCAAAGAAATATTTAAAACCATCTATTGTCTCCAATCTTCTCACCTCTAAATCTCCAAACGACTTATAATTACCGGCTTTACAGTTAGCAATAATAGCTTGTTTTTCCTCTTCTTTTAAGTGCATATCTATACGCTCAAACTTAAACTCACCAACTATATCATAAACTCCCTGAATTAATTCCTCTAGAGTTTTTCCAGATTTTACCATATATTCCCAAATAATCAAGCCCATCCAGATACCATCTCTTTCAGGAATATGTCCTTTAGTAGCAATACCTCCAGACTCTTCCCCCCCTAACAACACGTCATCCTCTAAGATTATTCCAGCAATATTTTTAAATCCAATTTGAACCACTTGATATTCTAAACCATAATAGTCGCACATCTTCTTAACTTTTGGAGTTACAGAAAATGCATTCACTACCTTACCTGTATATTTCTTTTCTTCAACTAAATATTTGATTAACAACAAAATAATATGGTGAGAATCAACAAAATTACCTTTACTATCATACAAACCAATTCTATCAGCATCACCATCTGTAGCTAAACCACAATCTATTCCACCTTCAGATAATTTAATCATTTCAGAAAACTCTCCTAAGTTACGGTGAATTGGCTCTGGAGCTGTTCCATTGAACCCTGGATTATGCTCGCAATGTAAAAAATCAATATCTGGTAATAATCGTCTCATTACATCTTGACCAGAACCATACATTGCATCATAAGCAAAATTCATATCTGAATTACGTATTGCTTCCATATCAAAGTTTGCTTCAACATGGTTAAAATACATTGTTTCTAAGTCAATATTTTCTACCAATCCTTGCTCTTTAAAATCTTCAATTGTTAAAGCTTCTAAATCAATAGAGTTTGTATCTGGGATTAAATCTTCAACTTCTTGTATCTCTTTTGGTAGTAATGGACCTCCAAAACTTCCTTTTAACTTATAACCATTATATGTTGGAGGGTTATGTGAGGCTGTAATTACAATACCTAAACTAGCTTTTTGATTTAATGTACCTAAAGAAACCATAGGTGTTGATACAGGTCCTTTAGCCAAATAAACCTTAATACCTGCATTTGCAAATACTTTTGCTGTTGTTTCAGCAAACAACTCTCCTGCATATCTGCAATCATGACCAATAACCACTGAGGGGTTGTCAAAATTCTGTTTTAACCATTCAGTAGCCCCTAAAGTAACTCTTGCTACGTTATCTACTGTAAAATCTTTAGCTATAATAGCTCTCCAACCGTCTGTTCCAAATTTTATTTTAACCATATTCTATTTTTAATGAAAGGACGTAAATTTATGATTTATTAAGGAGAGATAAAACTCTAAATGTGTTACTTTTACTTTAAATAAGTTTATTATGAGCAAACCTATAGAATCGCACAATTTTGCAGAATATTTCAATCATTACATTAATCTAGTTAAAGATAACGACAACTTGATTGATGTTTTAGAAAACACTCATATAAAAACAAATGAGTTATTAGATTTAATTACCGAAGATCAAGGTGATTATGCTTATAATGAAGGGAAATGGACTATTAAAGAATTATTGATACACTTAATTGATACTGAGCGTATTTTTTGTAATAGAGCCTTACGTTTTGCCAGAAATGATAAGACTGATTTACCAGGTTACGATCATGATAACTATATTCAATTCTCTAATGCTAAGGACAGAACAATTTGTGATATCCAGAAAGAAATAGACTTAGTAAGAGCGTCAACAATTGCTCTATTTGATAGTTTTTCAGAAGAAATGCTTGAACGAGAAGGAACAGCAAATGGAAATAAATTAACGGTATTGGCTATTGGATATATAATAGGTGGGCACGAAGCCCACCATATTAATATTCTTAAAGAAAGATATCTTTAGTTATTCTGCGTTATCAACCAATTGAAATGAGTTGAAAAAATCACTAGAACGCTCAGGCATTGAGTAACTTCCATCTCTTAAAATTGCTATTTGATACAATCTACTTCCAACTAAAAATATTTTGTACTCAGCATAAATGCTATTTGCACTACCTTTGAAGTACATACCTGGATTTCCATCAAGCTCAACCTCTTCATCTAAATCAAAAGAAGTAATACCCAAATTTCCGCTTGATCCATTTTTTGCACCAATCAACATATCTTTAACTGAAGATTGTTCCACCATAGCACTTGGGTAATCACTATAAGCAACCATATAAGCTTCAGTAACACTTTTTTCATATAAAAATGACATCATTTCTATATCCCCAACTTCAGTAGGAACTACATCTGATGATACTTTTGGTTCTCCTAAAAACTTAACTTTAAATCGACCATCCTCAGAATGATACAAATCATCAGCTGCAACTTCTTCAGTTTCAACTTCTGTTGTTTCTTCAGCTAATTCATCTACAGCCGATAATAAATCATGGTTTAAAGCATCAGCTTCTTCCATATCAACGTCTCCACATGCTAACAAGCCTAATGAAACTGTTGTAATCAATAATAATCTTTTTTTCATGGTATTAATTTTAAATAATAAGTTTTAAATATAATGGAATTTTATGATTCTCAACAATAGTTCTTTGAGTTTCAATTACACATTAAATCTAAAGTGCATAATATCACCATCTTCAACAACATACTCTTTTCCTTCAATTCCCATCTTTCCAGCATCTTTACATGCCGCTTCAGAACCTAAAGCAACAAAATCATTATACTTAATAACTTCTGCTCTAATAAATCCTTTTTCAAAATCTGTATGTATTACTCCTGCAGCTTGTGGAGCAGTCATTCCCTTATTGATTGTCCAAGCCCTAACCTCTTTAACTCCTGCAGTAAAATAAGTATCCAAATCTAATAATCGATATGCAGCTCTTATTAATACATTAACTCCAGCTTCTTTTAAACCTAAATCTTGTAAAAACTCTTGTCTTTCTTCATAAGTTTCTAACTCAGCAATATCAGCTTCTATTTGAGCTCCAATCATTATTACTTCTGCACCCTCATCAGCAACAGCTGCTTTTACAGCCTCAACATGCTCGTTTCCATCAACCACAGAACCTTCATCTACATTACAAACATATAGAACTGGCTTATTCGTTAACAAATGAGAATCTTTAATAAATTCAAACTCTTCCTCATTAACTTCAACAGTTCTTGCAGATTTACCAGCTTCTAATGCAGCTTCATAACGCATTAAAACTTCTTGTTCTTTAACCGCACTTTTATCTCCAGTTTTTACCTTACGTTTTATTCCTTCTAACTTTTTCTGAACTGTTTCTAAATCTTTTAGTTGCAGTTCAAAATCAATTACCTCTTTATCATTAATAGGATTCACTTTCCCATCAACGTGAACAACATTATCATCCTCAAAACATCTTAACACGTGTATAATCGCATCAGTCTCTCTGATATTGGCTAAAAATTTATTACCCAATCCTTCTCCTTTACTTGCTCCCTTAACCAACCCTGCAATATCAACAATCTCAATAGTTGTTGGTTGCACCCTTTCAGGCTTTACTAAACCTTCAAGTTTTTCTAATCTATCGTCTGGTACAGTAATAACACCTACATTAGGTTCTATTGTACAAAAAGGAAAGTTTGCTGATTGTGCTTTTGCATTAGACAAACAATTAAACAAGGTAGATTTACCAACATTTGGGAGACCTACTATACCACATTTTAAAGCCATAATTTATTATTTATTAAGTGGCGACAAAAATAACAAAAGCCCCGAATATATCAGGGCTTTTAAACTATTTATATAGTTACTACTCTTAACCAACTACCAGCTTATTAATTTTAAGGTTTTTGTATCTTTACATACGATGACTAAAATAATTATTACATATGCTTTCTTACTTGTAAGCTCATTTAGTTTTAGCCAACAACTAGTACATTCTTCTATTTTACATGGAGGTATTACAGGCAATGGTGTTGGTGGAATATCTGGTT